>DATLRG010000610.1:0-2290 GCA_035534795.1 Chloroflexota bacterium | reverse complement strand
AAGACTGAGAAGGGTCCGTGGTATGGCTGGCAGGCAGCCATACCACGGACCCTTCTCGCTTCCGGAACGCCCGACTGAAACGTCGGCCCCCGCCAGACACCCTCGACGCCCAGTAGTCGATCCTGGCGCCGTCGTAACCATTATCCCCGTTCAGTGTTTTTTACAGTGGCGCCACATCGCCGGAGGGCTGTGCTTCGTGCGTAGACACGTGGTGATAACCGGAATCGGAGCTGTCACCCCACTCGGTAACGATGTCGCGACCACCTGGGATGGGTTGACCGCGGGCAGGTCCGGTATCGACCGGATCACACTGTTCGACCCGTCGGCCTTGTCGGTGCAGATCGACGGCGAGGTCAAGGGGTTCGATCCGCTCGAGTACGTCGGTCGGAAAGATCTGCGACGGATGGATCGCAACGTCCAGTTTGCCGTCGCGGCGGCGCGGCAGGCCGTGCGGGATGCCCGGCTGTGTATCAACAATGGTAACGCGGACGCGACGGGCGTGTTCGTCGGATCGGCGATTGGCGGCATCAAGACGTTGCTCGATCAGCAGAAGCTGTATGAAGAGAAGGGACCGAGCCGGGTCAGCCCGTTCTTTCTGCAGAATCTGATTCCCGACACGGCGTCCGGTCAGGTCGCGATTTCGCTGGGCGCCAAGGGGCCGAACATGGCGATTGTCTCGGCCTGCGCCACCGGCGGCCACGCGCTGGGCGAAGCGGCCGAGACGATTCGACGCGGCGACGCCGAGGTGATGATCGCAGGGGGGACCGAGGCAGCCATCGTCCCGGTCGTGGTTGCTGGATTCACGATCATGCGGGCCCTGGCGACCGGCGATGAGTCGCCTCAATCGGCCTGTCGCCCGTTCGATCTGTATCGACAGGGCTTCGTCATAGCGGAAGGGAGCGCGATGCTCGTGCTCGAGGACCTCGACCACGCGCGGCGGCGTGACGCCAGGATCTACGCCGAGCTGATCGGCTACGGTTCCAGCAACGATGCCTACGATCTGGCGGCGCCTTCAGACCAGGGCGAGGGCATTGCCCGGGCGATGCGGATGGCGCTGCGCAAGGCAAACGTCTGCGCCGACGAAGTCGACTATATCAACGCGCACGGGACTGGGACCCCTCTGAACGACAAATTCGAAACGGCCGCGGTCAAGGCCGTTTTTGGCGACCATGCCTACCGGTTGGCGATGACCTCGACGAAGTCCATGACCGGCCACATGATGGGGGCCGCGGGGGCGGTCGAGGCCATGGCGTGCATCCTGGCGATCAGCACCGGAACGATCCCGCCGACAATCAACTATCGCTACCCAGATCCCGATTGTGATCTCGACTACGTGCCCAATTACGCCCGACACGCCAATGTCTCGGTGGCGCTGTCAGACTCGATGGGACTGGGCGGTCACAATTCCTGCTTGATCTTTCGCTCTGTCGCCGACGACTGAATCCACTTCTCTAGTCGAAGCTGACGCGTGGGGCCCATCGCGCGGGCACGTTCCCCGCGCGTGGCACCGGGAGATTGCGCCGTGACGTACGCACAAATCGTCGGTTGGGGATACGCGGTCCCAGCCCGGATCATGACCAACAGCGAGATCGAGTTGTTGGTCGACACCTCCGACGAATGGATTCGCACCCGCACGGGGATCTCCGAGCGGCGCATCGCCGGTCCCAAGGAATCGACCTCGACCCTGGCAACGCGGGCGGCGTTGAACGCGCTCCAGGCGGCAGATCTCACCCCGAACAAGGTGGACCTGGTGATCGTGGCCACCAGCACGCCGGACTACCCGATGCCCAGCGTCGCCTCGATCGTCCAGGACAACATCGGCGCGTCGAAGGCTGGTGCGTTCGACGTGAACGCAGCGTGCGCCGGCTTCATCTACGCCCTATCGGTGGCGAGTGGTATGATCGCTGGTGGCTTGCACGAAACGGTGCTCGTGATCGGGGCGGACACGTTGAGCCGTCTGGTCGATTGGACCGACCGCTCGACCTGCGTCCTGTTTGGCGATGGGGCTGGCGCGGTGTTGCTGCGTCGTTCCGACTGCCCGACGGGTCTCCGCGCCTGCGTGCTCGGGTCGGATGGCTCGGGAGTCGGCTCTCTTTTCGTGCCGGCCGGCGGCAGCCGCGTGCCGCTCACGGCGGAGCTGATTCAGAACCGCCAGAATTTTATGAAGATGAAGGGCAGCGAGGTGTACCGCTTTGCCGTGCATGCGATCACTCAGGCCACCCAGCAGGCGGCGGTCGCAGCCGGGATGAGCGTCGACGACATCGACCTCTTCATTCCGCACCAGGCAAAC
>DATLRG010000609.1:0-3528 GCA_035534795.1 Chloroflexota bacterium | reverse complement strand
CGCCCGGGTCGTGTGGGTCTCGTCGACGCAGACGAACGGGGCGACCGGGTCGGCGGTGTGGGCAGCACGCCAGGCAGTTCGGGCGTCCGGGTCCTGCTCGGTGGCTGCCACCGTCCTCTTTTGCGGGTCCCCCGCAGCCGACGGATCGCCGCCCACAGCGCGCTCTTGCGCCGGCGCACCCCCGGGCTCTCCTCCCCGAGCTCGCCATGTTCCGTCAGCAAGGCAGCGGGATGGGCCCGCCGTTGCGCCTCCAACGCCGCCTCGGCGGACGGGCCCATGCGTCGGGGAGGGCCGAGGTGCCGAGAAGGACCGCCTGCCTGACCGCTCGGAATCCGCCGGACCCACCGTTCGGCGGTGGCCCGACTGACGGAGAAGACCCGGGCGGCGACCGAGACCGGCTGGCCGTGATGCACGGCGCGAACGACCCGTTCGCGCAGATCAACCGAATCTGCTTTCCTGCGTCCAGTATAACTGCTCGGTCAAGTACGCCCGGAACTGCGCTAGAGCCCCCACTCGCCACCAGATTGCGCGGCCAGAGTCGGTCACGCGCGGAACACCAGCAGACCGCCGCGGCCCGTTGTCGCGGACGATCGCGTTGATGCAAATCTTCGTGGGCGGGTGGGCCGCGAGGGGACTCACCCGCCCACGAAGACGTCCGTCCATGCTTGATCAAGACGAGAGAATCACGCGTCGTCCATCAGGCACCGCTCTTCACGAGCTCCTGACAGTAGGCGTAGAGCGCGTCGTAGACGCCGGACTCGGCGGCGAGTTGCTGGTGGTCGTCATCGTAGAGACGCCGAAATCCATCCGCGACGGCCTCGAGCCCACGCGATTCGGGCGTGAGATCCTTCGCCGGGGTGTCGGCGCCCCGCACGATCAGCGCCAAGCGCTGGAGGGCCGGATCGGTGAGACTGCACTTCTTGAGGATCGCGTCGAAGCTGCACTCCGGCCCGTGGTGGCCCAGCTCGACGTTGGGCACGTCGAAGGGGATCGCGTTTTCCCGCTCAGCGACGGCCAGCACCTGATCGGCCGGGACGTAGAGGAACTCGGCCTGGGGATCGACGAACCGCTTGATCAGCCAGGGGCAGGCGATGCGATCGACCTTGGGACGCGCGCGAGTAACCCACTTCATTGCCTCGACTCCTTTTTCATTCTCGATTTCACGCGAAGAGATCCACGACGATGGTGATCAGGCCGGCGATCGCCGCTGCACCGACAACCCGCCCGACCGCCTCGCGACGAGCCGCCACGAGGCCGAGGACGAGCGAGCCGACGGCGATGGCGAAGACGCCGCTACCGACGTCCTGGCCGCTGACCCGGTAGGCGCTGTCCACGTTCATCGCCGTGGCGTTCGTCAGGTCCAGCATCAAGTTCCAGGCGACGATGCCAATCGCCATGCCGACGGCGAGGGCGACAAGGCGACGGGCGTCGCGTGCCCAGGGCCAGACGACGGCGAGGACGATCGCGGACAGAACGACCGACGCGACGGTGACGACGACGAACTCGATCGGCTCGACGACCACGAACTTGCCCCTCCTTTCGACTACTCGCCCTCGAGGTAGACCACGGCCCGGCAGCTTCGCGGCAGGAACACGTACAACCGCTGGCGGACCGGATCGAACGCGGTCGTGGGGGCGCCCTCTTCGGTCGGGACCTGTTCCACCACCGCAAGCCCGGCAGTGTCGACCACGTCGACGACGCCCGGCTTCCCGATCGCGACGTACAACCGCCGCTGCGCCCGGTTCAGCCAGATCGCGTCGGGCTCGCCGTCGATCGGCGTCGACCCTTCGGCTCGGTCGGCGACGAGGTCGAGCCGCACGACCGCGCCACCATCACAGGCGACGAACGCTTGGCGCGCCTCCTCGTCGAGATCGAGGCCGTGCGGCCCGGCGACCGGGATCGGGATGCTCGCCACCCGCTCGCCCGTTGTGGCCGCCAGGACGTCCACGACCGCTGGCTCGCGCACGTTGATGAGGAACCGATCGCGTGTTCGATCGTAAACGCACCAGCGCGGGCGGCCGGAGAGCGCGGTCGTTGCGACCAGAGCACCGTCGAGCGCAAAGATCCGCGCCTGGTAAGCCCCGACGTCGGCGACGAGGAGTCGATGGCGGGCGGCGTCCCAGGCGAGACCGTTCGGTTTCGGCCCGACCGTGAACTCCCGCTGGATCGCCGGGGAGGCGCTATCGACGAGCAGGACCTTGCCTGCGCCACGCGCGGCGGCAAAGGCCAGTCGCGGGGCCTGAACGCAGAGGACGCCGCTGGCCTCCGGGCAACCGGGCAAGGTCGCGACGTGGGTGAGGTTCACTCCGTCGAGAATCTCAACGGTGCCGTTGGCGGTATGGGCGGTGAAGACGCGGCCAGTCGTCTGGTCAACATCGCCGTGGTCGAAGCCGCCGCCCGTGTGACTGGGTAGGTCGACGTACCCTTGCAAGGTGAGGGCCATACTGTCCTCCTTCCTCCTCAGGCCGACTCGGTAGCGAGCTGAGCGTAAAGCGCCTCGTAGACCAGGGCGCCCCGTTCCAGTGCGGTCTGGTCATCGGGGCTGGTCCGACGGATGCCGCGGCAGATTAGGTCGAGACCAGGCGCGGCCGACTCGACGGTGACCTCTTGGACGGTGTCCGCCTCATCGACCATGCGGGAGATGCGCCGCAAGATCGGGTCATGCACATCGTATGCGTCGAGAATCGTATGGAAGGTGCTGTGGCCTTGATGGTGAGAGAGCCGGGCGCCGGGGACATCGAAGGGTTCGGCCTCCGCCGGGAGCAAGACACCTTGGGGAACAAGGAGAAACTCCGCCGCGGGATCCACGCAGCGACAGATCAGCCAGGCGCTGCCGATGCGATCAATCCCCACGTCCTCCCAGGTGACCCACTTCATGTTCTATCCGCCCCGTTTCTTGTGAGAAGTGCAGCGCGGAGGCGCTCGCCCAGCGCGGAGTGGAAGTGGTCGATGGTCCGCACCTGTTGGTAGCGACGAGCCAGCGTCGCTCGATCGGCATCTGCACGGTCCAAATCGGCTAAGATCTCGGCGTAGGCCGAGTCGACCTGAGTCTGGAATTGGTGAACGAGGGTCTCCTCCTCGCCAATCGCGACCTGCGCCTCCCAAACCCGTGCTTCCCCCCCGAGTTCGACGATCTCCGCCGCGAGCCATTGGAGCTGCTCGCGAGTCCATGGCGTCGCGGGCATCACCCACACCGCATCTTGCAATAGAACACCACCCAGCCGCTTCATCTTCCGCCAGACGCTGACTCGCCCGGCGCTTGGCTCAGTGGGAACCCGGTGCTGCAAGAGGAGCCACGTCCGCATCTCCCCATCCCTGGACAGCCACTGTAACGCGTGTTACAGTATAGCAGCGTTCACTGGGCAACGCAACTATGGTCGTTGATCCTGGGTGCGACACACAAATGTGAGACGGACAGGGGAACAGGGTAGCTGACAGAGAGCGACGAAAGGCGTACCCTCCGGACGGGGCAGGGGCGATTAAGCGTCCCAAGCCTCGGTGGAGGGTACGGATGGACAGAGCAAACCT
>DATLRG010000608.1:0-15990 GCA_035534795.1 Chloroflexota bacterium | reverse complement strand
AAACCTCCGTGTCTCTGTGGTGAAGGTAGCCCCCGCCTGTCCGCCCAAAGTTCGGGATGCTGGATGATGTTCCCTTCACACCGTCCTGGTCGTATTAGAATGCCCTTTGGATGCCCTTGACCGCTCCTCGGTCTGCTGCTATAGTGACGCTGCCGCTTTGTTCGCACGCTGTTTCCGCGTGGCTGGCCCCGAAATAGATGGCCGCATTTTGTCGATGGGGAGTGGACATGCACAACCTCTCGCGGCGCGAGACGATCAAGGCGCTGGCAGCCGCGGCGGGAGTGGCCGGGCTGGCCGCGATTCCTGCCTCCTGGGAGACCCCACTGGTCGAGGCAAGCTCACTTCCCGAGGCCGCCGACGTCTCGCCGCTTCCCTCGGCAACCGTGACGCCGTCGCCGGTACCGCCGTCCGCCACGTCGACCGCGACCGCCACGGCAACCGCGCCGCCCACAGCGACCACGACGTCAACGGCGACGACCGTGCCGGCCACGTCGACCGCGACGTCGACCGTCACGGCCACGGCCACGTCGACCACGACGCCGACCGTCACGGACACGGCCACGTCGACGTCGACCCCGACCGCCACCGCGACGGATACTCCCCGACCCACTTAGAAACTATCTCAAAACTGTTGCTTGGGCGCCCCGTGGGCGCCCAAGCAACAGTTTTGAGATAGTTTCTTAGTAATACGTCGGCAATCGAGGAAGAGACTCGGTCGTTTCAAGATGGAGGTCGGTCGCCGGGATGGCGGAGCACGCGTCGGTTGGTGAGAATCGGCGTGTCTACGCCGTGCTCGCCTGCTGCGCCGGCCAGGCCGGCGACGATCAGTTGAGCCGATCGCTGGACGGGTTCACGGACTGGAGCGCGCTCCAGACGGCCGCGGAAGCGCACGGCCTGGGGCCGCTCGTCTACGCCCGGCTCAAGGCCGCTGACGTCGCGCTCCCACCGGCTGCCTGGCGCGCGCTCCACGGCCTCTACCTCCGCCATCGCCACGCCAACGGCGTACGGCTTTCCGCGTTGCGGCAGGTCCTCGTCGCCCTGGACGCTGCCGGAATCTCTCCCTTTGTCCTCAAGGGGGCCGCTCTCGCGCACCTGATTTACTCCGAGCCTGGCCTGCGCCCGATGGGAGACCTGGACCTGCTGCTGAAGCGATCCGACCTGGAGCGAGCGCGGCACGTGCTGCTGGAGCTGGGTTTCGAGCCATCGCCTCCCGACGACGGCACTCTGCCCGACAAGCACGTCGTCGTGGCCCGGTGCGTCGACGGCCTGCCGGTGAAGGTCGAGCTTCACCACGGCCTGTTCCCGTCGCGGTGCCGCATCACGACCACGCTGGACCCCCTGGCGTCGTCGCCCGTGGCCTTCCAGATTGGGGACCTCACCGCGCGTACCCTGGGCCTCGAAGCACTCCTCTGGCACCTCTGCCAGCACCTGGTCGTCCACGCCGACGTCTTCACCCGCCTGCGCTTGATCTGGATCGCGGACATCGCGAGGCTGGCCGAGTCGTTTCTGGACCAGATCGACTGGGAACACCTGCGCCGCGCTTATCCCATCGTGCCGCGCGTCCTGTCCTTGCTCCACGTCGTCGTCCCCCTCTCGGAGGACCTGCTGCGCGCGGCAAGGGTGCGGGTCGGACACGCCGGCCACGGCGACTGGGAGGACTTCCGCGGGTGGCCGCGCACCGCCGTGGCCGACCAGCGGCGCGTGGGGAAGGGAACGCGGCGCATCGTCGTCGATACCTTCTGCCCCTCCGCGTGGTGGCTTCGTCTGCACCACGGACTCGGCAGCGCCAGCCCGCTCTGGTGGTATCGCTGGGTCCGTCATCCGCTGGAAATTCTTGGCTGGACGACCCAGCTTCTCTGTCAGCGCGCGATCGCTCGGCCGGCCGGAGGATGATCGATGCACGACAGTGACCGTCCGCGTCGGGCGCCCGGCTTCCAGATAGACGATCTGGACGGTGAAGCGGTCCTCTTTCACCCGGTCAAGCTCACCATCATGCATTTGAACCGGAGTGCTGCGCTCATCTGGCGCCTGTGTGATGGGCAACGAACGCTGGGGGAGATCCGTGACCTGTTGAGCGATGCCTACCCCGACGCCGCGCCGGAGATCCAGACCGACGTGCAGCGCGTCCTCCAGATGTTCCTGGACAACGAGTCCATCGCGATTGTTCGCCCGGGACCCGTCGATGACCGCCAGGCCTGAGGACCGCGGGCGGCTGATCGTCCAGTTCGCCGATCATGCGTCACAGATCGACTGTACTGATGCGGCGCTGTTGGCGTGCCTCGCGGCGCTGCTGCGTCATTGCCGAGCTGGTCCGAGCGATCCCGCCGCCCTCTCAACGAGCACGTTCGAGGTCCGACCCGACGAGGGAGCGACCTGGTTGCTGCTGAAAGATGGCTGCGTGGTCGATCGCGGCTTCCCGACCCCCGAGGTCGTCGAGCGCTTGATCTACGAGGTCACCCTCGCCCTCGCCACGAGCTGCCGGACGTCGCTCGTGGTACACGGAGCCGGCCTGGTCCGCGGCAACGTAGGCCTGGTCCTCTGTGGTGAGTCCGGCTGCGGAAAATCAACACTGGCGACGTGGCTAACCGCGACGGGTTCCGACTTCCTCTCGGATGAGCTGGTCGCGCTGGGCATTGATGGGAGCGCGATGACCGGATTTCCCCGGCCCATCGTTCTGAAAAGCGACTCGGCGGTCGTCGGGCAGCCCTGGTGGGACCCGCCGGTGCCGACGCCGATCCCCTTTCCTGGCGGTCGAATCTATCTCGATCCGGAGCAGCTCCGGCCCAACTCCGTGCGCGCGCACGCGGGACTTCGCGTCCTGGTGTTCCCGCGGTATTCGCCCGACGGTCCGCTGGCCATCCACCGGTTGACGCAGGCGGAAGCGGCATACCGATTGATGCCCCGACTGGTCAACGCCGCGATTCTCGCGGACCGCGGTTTCCAGGCCGTCACGCGGCTGGTCCGCGCGGTGCCCGCCTATGGCCTGAGCTACACGGCGGCAGCGGCGGCAGTGGGGGAGCTGAATCAGCTTTGGCTCGACGCTTGGGATCACGGCCCGGGAGAATGATCGCCGATGGAACAGGATCACGCCGGTGATCGAGGGATGCCAACAATCACCAAAGGGCGAGTTGGAAGCTGCCTTCCCGCGTGTCGCCGCTGCGCCGCGCTTCGTCGGACTCCTGGTACGAGTACAACTTCTCGAGAGCGCCGATCTCCGGGTCGCGGCGCAGGACGACCCGGCCAGCCATCGCCTCATCTATCAGGGAACGCACGATAGAGATCGCCCCCTGCTTATCCCCCTCGCTGACCCAGACCGGATACGGAAGCCGTTCGAAGTCCTTGCTCTGAATGTTCTGTGTGTGATTGATGACAGTCTTGAGCAAGCGTGTACAAAGTTCGGTGCAAGTCCAGCCCAAGATGAAGAATAGCTCGGAGAGCTCTACCCCTCGACGGAGGAAGGCGCACGGAGAACCGCTGTCGAGGATGTAACCGGGGGGAAGGTACCTCACACTCAGCCGGGAGGCAACTAGCTGCCAGGTTAACCCGGCCCGCCCGAAGTATGGCTTGCCGCCAACCCCGCGAAGGTACCAGTTCCCACTCTTCTTGAAAGTGAGCACGGCATCGCCGTCATCTTTCCAGTAAACGGCATGAGTAGGGTGAACATAGATGATACCACTCGTAGCCTTGTTGTAAAATCGGTAACCAGGGTGAGGAAGCCTCACGCGCTCGGGCGTAGGCATCTTAATCGCGCGTACGCACCGCCTGGTACCCCCGGCCAACACCTGCTGCGTAACTTTTTCCAACGCCCTTGCACCAAGCGTGTGCAGGCGCGCTCTCTGGATTTCCCCTGCGACCGTGATAGGCTCATCGAAGAACTCGTAGTCATAATGCTCGATAACATCTGAGCCTACCACGTCTTTGACAAACCACTCATTCTTACCGATCGTCATGCCACTACTGCAGATCACGTAGTCACCCAACCGCGGGCCGGCGAAAAATCGGGCATCATCGTTCTCGATCGCCCATGAGAAGTTGCCGGTCGTTTCCATTGCGCTCCGGTATACCTGCCGCCCGTTCACTGTGATTGAGTCAGATCGGCCCGAACGAGTTACGTCCAACAGGACCGTTGGGTAAGACGTCTCCTCCGAAAAACCCCGGAGGCTTACCACAGAGACCGTGCCTCCCTCCATCAACAACCTCCGGAGACCGCGCATCGTGGGAATAGTGAGGAATGAGTCGCTGCAGATGAAGAGAAGGCGTCCCCCCACTTTCAATTTGTCAAGGCACTTAACGATAAAGAAGGCGTACGTCTCCTTCTTGATTTTGTATCCGTTCCTGAAGCCGTACTTCCGGTCGAGAGCATCTTGGATTTGCGGGTCGATGGTGCCGCCGAAGGGAGGATTTCCGACTACCAGATCAAAACTGAGATCCGCGTCAAGTGCCTGCCATGGTCCACGTGGGTTATCCAGCGTATCAGATTGAAAGGTATGTCGAAAGAAATCCGCGAGCACAAGATTGTGAGATTCAGGGAGGTAGCCCCACCGGCGAGCGATGCTATCAAGGCATAATTGGAAGAGACGTGGGTCTACCTCTACACCGAAGACGTTCTTCGTGAGAATTGTATCCAATCGCGCCGGTACGGGGCCTTGATAAAGCGACATGAATTCTTCGATAAGCGGCAAAATGAAAGAGCCGTCCCCGAAGCTTGGCTCGAGGACGCGGGTGGCCGTGGATACGCCCAGTTGTTTCACCAGGCGAGTTGCGAGCGACTCGGGTGTCATGAACTGCCCGAGTTGTCGTTTCTTCGGGCGGCGGGTCTTCGTCTGACTCATTGCAAATTCAGAGCGGTTTGGTCAATCCCCGGTGCTGTGGATGCAAGAAACTGGTCGCGCATCTTTCTCATCAAGTCCATCACCCTTCCGCGATTCCGGAGCAGCCTTCGATCTGCATCTTCCAAGAGTCTGAACAGCGTGGAGACCTTCTCGTCCATTGTCAGAGGGGGCGGGATAGTACCTGCCTCGACAGCCTCGTAAAACTGCCGCTCTTTGAGCATGATCTGGCCGGGTCCGGAATCGAAGGTGACGTGGTCGAGGTAGTCAAGAATATCCTTGAGATACACCGAGACAATTATAGGGGCCGGCAGCCGCATTTTTACAATCAGAAGGTAGTATGAGTCGATCTGGCGGAGTAGTAAGGCGCGGAGAAGTTTCTTGAGAGACACCATATTCGGTTGGCCCCGTTTATCGGACTCGCCGGCCTTAACGTTTATGGGATTGTAGATACCGCTCGACAGAACCCAGATGTCACCCATCGAACGTGGCATGCTGGCGCCGCCTGGCTTCCGTTGCCGTCTGGTGGTAAGTCTCCGCTCGATAAGGCCCGTCGTCTCCTCATCGACCATGTCCGCAATTCGGTGGCCAATTTCCTTCCCGGCAGCCAAACGGAGGAAACCGTCCTCGGTGACCCTCTGCTCCCAGTACTTCCGCGTCATGCGGTCAATCGTGTCCGCAGTTCCCTGGTCGAGCATGCCCGCTCCCTCGCCGCGATCCGCCCGCGTGGCTGGTGCCGCCGCCCAGGATCGACGCCTCTAAGGCTCGCATCTCTCCACCTCAGCGAAGAGCAGAGATAGAGACAGCCCAAGCGCACCTGCGATTTTCTGAGCCGTTGTAATCGTTGGAACCTTTTGTCCACGCTCGATTGCGCCCATATAACTTCTGTGCAGGCCACATTGGTGGGCGAACTCGTCCTGCGACCAGCCGCGCGATTGGCGAAGGCGCCGGACGACAGCACCAAACCGCCGAGCAGGCTTCTCATCTGTCACGGATAGCTATGTTAAAGGACCGTTGTGAGAACTGCGACGCTCTATAGGCAGCGGAACGAGCGTGGGCCGCCGAAGCGAGAGTTCTCGAACCACCGGGAACCAGGCGATCAGCGTGAGATCATCGCCGCCACAACGAGTTCAAGGGAACGGTCCCTTGGAAGGGTCCGTCCCATCGTGGCAACTCTCGAGGAGACGGGTCAACATTCTCTGTCAGACCCAGCGCCGGCACTGACACGCCGCGAAAGACCGCTAGCCGCCTTTCCCGGACTCAGTGCTACCCTTGGAGCTCAGCCCCGGTAGGACCAGGCTCAAGCTGCGGTCGGGCGACGAGTCGCCCTGGATCGGCAGGCGGCTCCCATCGGCGTGGTAGAGGCCGACGTCCAGGCGCAGCCCGCGCGTGGCGTCATCCGCGGGCAGTTTCAGCGCGAACTGATCGTCCATCACGTCGCCCGCCTTCCAGGTCGAGGTTGGCCGAAAATCGGCTTCGGGAAAGTGGTCGCTCTGCGCCACCAGCTTTCCCTGGCGATCGACGAGGTGGGCGAACACCTTGTCGCTCTGCGCGGGCGTCCGCAGGGCGCGCCACGACAGGGTGACGAGCAGGTAGTCGGCATCCTGGGCGCGCACGACGCTCGCGCGGTAGCTCACCAGCGCGGCGTCGGTCGCGAAGGTCCGGCCGATGGGCGCCGCCGCGACGACGTGGGACGACGTCGGGTCGTCGGTGGCGTAGAAGCTGAAGGTCATGTTCTCGACCCAGCGCGAGCTGACCAGGTAGGCGTGCTGGCTGAGCCAGATTTCGACGTAGTTGTTCGGATCGTAATCCGGCGGGTGATACTTCACGAACCAGAGACCGCGGTACCGTTTGGTCAAGCCGTCGAGCGTGCCCAAGGTCTGCTCGCCGGTGGTGCGCGACGCGGGCAGCTCGAACCAGGGGATCGTCTTGCGGAAGTAGTAGAAGAAGCTCGGGAACTGTGGCGGGCCGTTGACAATCACCGCCACGTCCGGTGTCGCGACGGCCTCGACCGGTCGTTCGGCGGAGCGAAGGTCGTTTCGCCAGTAGGCCGGATCGAAGTAGTAGTTGTGGAGCGACGGCACGATCCCGAGGAGGAGCGCCGCGCTGGCGAGAGCGGTCACGAGTCGGCCGATGACCTTCACCACGATCGTTAGTGGGGCTGGGTTCCCCCTGCGAGTGGCCAGCTTCTGGGCGGTGGACCCGGGCGGCCTCACCCCCTCGCCTCCTCTCCATCGGAGATGGAGAGGAGGAAAGATCCGGTTCCCCCTCTCCATCTCCGATGGAGAGGGGGCGAGGGGGTGAGGCCCGTTCCACAGCGCGTTCAGCCCGGCCGCGACGAGTGCGTACCAGGCCGGGCTCGCCGCGATGAAGTATCGCTCCCAACCCGGGTGGGGAACAAAGGAGACCGCGAAGACCGCGAGCACGGGTACGGCCAGCAACGTTCCCCAGAACAACGCCTGGCGCCGGGGACGACTGAGCAGCCCCAGCCCCGCCAGGGCTAACGCCACGACCACGAGCCGGGCCGCCTGGCCTTGATCGATGCTCGTGCCAAAGTTGAATGTGAAAGCGAGCTGGTGAAGGACCGTCGCCAGGGGGACGCTAGCCCGGTCGACGCTTTTCGCTTGAGCCACCAGACTCGATCCAGCGTACACCAGCAGTGGGGCAAGCAGGAGCACCACCGCGACCTGCGCCAGGACACAGCGCAGCGCAACGCCCGGCCAGCGTCGGCGGTCGGCCAGCAGCCAGAGCACGGCCGCCGCCAACACGAACCCGGCGAAATAGTAGCTCCAGAGCGCCAGCGCCGCGGCGACGACGTAGCCCACCCAGAGCGCGCCGTTCGTGGTCCAAACGTCCTCGTCTCGCCCCGCCGCCGGCTCGCCCTTTCGCCTGGTCACCGGCTCGCCCGCTCGGACCAACAGGTAGAGCGCCAGGATCGCCAGCGCGGTCACGAGCGCGTAGGTGCGCGTTTCCTGGGCATAGTAGATCCAGAATGGCGAGAGTGTCGCCAGGGCTGCCGCGAGCACCCCCGTGCGCGCTCCGAGCGTCCGACGCACCAGAACGTAGAGTAGCGGCACGGCCAGGACGCCAAAAATCAGCGAAAGGAACCGGACCGACGTCTCGGTGCTGCCGGCCAGGGGGACCCAGAGGTGCAGCAGGTAGTAGTAGAGCGGCGGGAGCGTGCCCTCGTGGCGCACGGCCTCGGTGATTTCCCCGAGCGAGCCAGACGCGCGGAAGACGCTGATGGTCTCGTCGCCCCAGAGGCTCTGCGTCCCGAGGCGGTAAACTCGCAAGCCGAAGGCGACCAGCACGATCGCGCAGGCGATAAGACACTCGCTCGCCCGGTATCGAGACTCCAGCTTGCTGTCAGCCGAAGGCTGGCCCGACGATTGGCTACGCTGCTCAAACTGCGTTCCTCGGATCACGACTACTCCGCGCGTTTCACCCTCGTGCGTGGGAGAAAGCTGCCGCTGGTCCTACCCGACGGTCGACGGGAACGACACGGCAAAGAGGCATCGGCGCACAATCAAACGCGGCGTTATGATACGACACGCTGGGACGGCGTTCAACGCGCGCGGCGTGGCCTCACCCCCTCGCCCACGCCCTGCGCCCCACGATTCCGCGTGATACCTCGCCGCTCTTTTTCCTTGACGAATCACCCCGGCAGCCGGAGAATCAAGAAAGCGACGCCACGGTGAGAACGACGGCGCTGTGTTTGAGGTGCGATGCACCTCAAACACAGCGCCGTCGTTCTCACCGTGGACCAACGATCGAGTCGGCGGGCCGAGTGGCGCCGCGAAGAGGGTTGGGTGATTCCAAAGGCGGGGTCCAGAGCGTCGTCCCTCGTCCTGTGCCTGAT
This sequence comes from Chloroflexota bacterium, assembly GCA_035534795.1. Classification (GTDB taxonomy): domain Bacteria; phylum Chloroflexota; class UBA6077; order FW602-bin22; family CADDYW01; genus JAJPKB01. The sequence goes on along the minus strand of DATLRG010000608.1, from coordinate 7,302 downwards.
CGGGCTGATCACTCTGGCAGCGTGCGGTGCCCCGGCGCTGTCGCGCCCCCACCGGTCGAGCCACCTGACGGCAGATCGAGAGCCGACGGCCGCGGCGACGTTCATCAGCGCCTACGCCCACGGCGATCTCGCGGCGTCCGACCGGGCGGCGTCGCCGCTCTATCAGGCCGAGTGGGCGCGACGCGGCCTCTCGCTTCAGGACCGCTACGACCTCCTGCCGGACTACTTCAAAGCCCCGACGCACCCGGCGGAGTGGCTCCACTTTTCGTACGTCGGCGGCCTCGTCGGGGATGGTGGCTTCGCAACGCTGCTCTACACGGCATACTCGACGGGTGGGAACGGAGATCCCGCGCCGACGGTCTGGCGGGTCGACACCGATCCGCAAGGCAAGGTGATCTGGGGAGAACTGGTGTACCTGTTCTCACCGGAGGCGTCGACGGTCGCAACGGTCGACGGGGCAGATCAACGCTCGGCGACGCCGCTGCCGTCGACGCTGAAGGCGTATGGCCAGCAGCCGTTGATGGGAATCCAATCGACGCACGGGCGGGAAGGGTACTACGCCGTGGACGCTCAGCCGACGACCAGCAGCACCGGCTCCGCGACGGTATCCTCCAGCGTGCTCTTCTTCGCGATCGACTCTGACGGCAACGTGCGTCCCGGCACCTGGTCGTTTGGCGAGCCGCAGCCCGGTCAGGTCGACAGATCCGGTGCGAGCGAGCAGCTCCCGCCGGACCAGGCGCGGCTCCTACGCGCCTACCTCGCGACGCTTCCCTGATCCTCGGCCTTGAGCGTGGTGTGTCTCCAGTAAGAAGTTATCGCGCAACAGGTAGGTGGGCGCCCTCGGGGCACCCACCTACCTGTTGCGCGATAACTTCTTACTGGAGCAGCTCTTTGAGGGCTGCCGTCAACCGCGGCAACACCTCACGGTAGTCCCCGACGACGCCCAGACGCGCTTGCTCGAAAATGGGCGCGTCCTGGTCCGTGTTGATCGCCACGATCAGCTTGGACCGCGAGCAGCCGACCATGTGCTGGCTGGCCCCGGAGATGCCGACGGCGACGTAGAGGTTTGGCGCGACACTCTTGCCGGTCTGACCGATCTGCCAGGTCGCGGGGACCCAGCCCGCATCGACGGCGGCCCGCGAGGCACCGACCGCCGCGCCCAGGACCTCCGCCAGGTCCCGCGCGTAGCTGAAGTTCTCCGGACCGCCGAGTCCGCGCCCGCCGGACACGATGATCTTCGCGTCCTCGAGTCGCGGACCGGTTGGCGCCTCGGACGCGGTCTCGATCACCTGGGGCCAGGAGGGATCCAAGGGAATGGTCACGCCGAGCTCCTGGACCAGTCCACGGCGACTCGGGTCCGGCTGGCAGGCCACGGCAGCGCCCGGCTTCACCGTGGCGATGGCGACCGGCCGGCGCGAGGCCAGCACTGCCTGCGCTTTGCCGCCGAAGACCTGCCGGCTGAACGTCAGCCGCCCACTCGCCAGCGACCAGCCCGTCACCTCGGTGACCAGACCGGCGTCGATGCGCCAGGCCAGTCGAGGCGCCCAGTCTCGGCCGTAGCTATCCGCCACGAGCAAGACCACACCGGGCTCGGAAGCCCGGCACGCGGCTTCGAGAGCGATGACCCCGGCCTCGCCGGGCGCGGTCTCCAGCGCCGGCTCGGCGCAGGTCAGGACCGTGTCGGCGCCGTACGCGATCAACGTCGTCGCCGCCTGATTGGCCGCGGTCCCCAGGGCCGCGACCGTTACCTTGCCGCCGGTTTGATCGGCCAGCGCGCGCGCGCCACCCAGCAGGTCCAGGCTGCCACGAGAGACCTCCCCATCCCGCACCGGGGCGGCCAGCAAAAGATCAGACACGTTACCTCCGGTCGTTCCGACTCCGGCCAATATTCACGTCAAATTGCGTTCAGCTCGCGTAATCGGCGGGCCAGACCAAGAGCGCGGTCCCGCGCGGTCTCCCCCTCGATCATCTCCGCGTGCCTGGGCCGCTCCGGGACGAACAGGTCCAGCAGGTCCACCGACGGCTCCCCGAGATCGGTGGGGTCGAGACCCAGAGCCGAGGCGTTCCAGGTGATGATCGGCTTCCGGGCCGACATCATGACGTCGCGCACCTTGGCGAAGCGCAGCACGTTGACGTCGGCATTCGTCACCGTGACGATGGCAGGGCCACTCAGGCGCACGATCTGATAGCCGTTGTCCAGCTCGCGGCGGAGGTGGAGCGAATCGCCGGATCGATCGATCCGCGAGACGAAGGAGACGCATGGCCAGCCCAACTCTTCGGCCACCATCGGACCAACCTGGCCGGCCTCCCAATCGGCGGCCTGGCGCCCGGCGAGGACCAGGTCCACCGATCCCAGCTTGCGGATGCCCGCGGCGAGGACCCGCGCCTTTTGGACGGAGTGCAACGGCGCGAACGCGGGGTCCGCCAGCAACACCGCGTCATCCGCGGTGACCGCCAGCGCCTTGCGCAAGACGCTTTCGGCCGACTTCTCCCCCATGCTCAGCGCGGTGATCTTCACTCCGCTGCCCACGGCCTCGCGCAGCTTTAGCGCCGTTTCGAGGGCGTTGCCATCGAAGATGCTCATTACCTGGGCCGCGCGCGGCACGTCTGGGACTCTCAGCTCCCGGTTCACCCGGAAGGCCCGCGCCGGCACCTCCGGGTCCAGGACCTGTTTGATCAAGACAACGATCTGCATCGAGCTTCCTCTCTGTGAAAGGGTATCTGAAAAGCGCCAGATAGTGAGGGATGCGCGCTTTCCTCACTACCTGGCGCTTTTCAGATACCCTCTATCCTCGCGGTCCGCCGGCCACGTAAATAACCTGCCCGGTGACGAAGCTGGCCTCGTCGCTGACCAGGAAGGCGATCACGTTCGCCACGTCCTCGGGTTGGCCGATCCGCCGCAGCGGCGTTCGGGCCGCGGCATCGGCCTTCATCTGCTCGTAGTCGACCCGGGTCCGCTCGGCCACCGCGCGGGTCATGCGGGTCTCGATGAAACCCGGTGCGACGGCGTTCACGTTGACGTTGAACGGCCCCAGCTCGATCGCCAGCGTCCGGGTCATGCCCTGCAGACCCGCCTTCGCCGTCGAATAGTTCGCCTGGCCGCGGTTGCCCAGCGCCGAGGTCGAAGAGATGAAGACGATCTTCCCATACCGCTGCGCCACCATGTGCTGCTGCGTGGCGCGCGCGGCCAGGAAGCTTCCTTTCAGGTGGGTGTCGATCACGCTGTCCCAGTCGTCCTCGGTCATCTTGAAGAGCAGATTGTCGCGGATAATGCCGGCGCAGGCCACCAGGATGTCCAGCCGGCCGAGCTCGGTCACGGCCCGCGTCACGGCGGCCTCCACCTGCTCGGCGCTGGTCACATTCAAGGGAATCGCCACCGCCCGCCCGCCCGCGTCTCGGATCGCCGCGGCAGTCTCCTCGGCCGGGCCCGGGTCGAGATCGCCAATCGCGACCGCCGCCCCCTGCGCGGCCAGCGTTCGCGCCGTGGCCGCGCCGATCCCGCGGCCCGCGCCCGTCAGAAACGCTACTCGTCCATCAAAACGAGCCATCGAATCCCTCCGTTCGGTAGAATCCAGGAATCAGGAGTTCAGAAGGTCACGGGCCCTGTCGCACGTAGATCTCGCCCTCGCCGGTGGTCACCTTCTCGCCCTTCTGATTTTCTGCCCAGACGTCGAGCAAGACCAGGGTGCGATCGTCCGGGAGCGACGTGATCTGCTTTACGACGCCTTTGCAGGTCAGCACGTCACCCAGGTGGACCATGGCGGAAAAGCGGACCTGCACCCGGCGCACGTTCTCCACTCCCGCCAGCTCGGTCAATAGCTGTCCCAGGAAGCCCATGCTCAGCATGCCGTGCGCGATCACGTCGTCCAGCCCAGCGCTCCGGGCGGTCTCGACGTCGGTGTGGATCAGGTTGTAGTCGCCGGAGGCACCGGCATACTTCAGCAACTGGACTTTGTGAACCGGCTCCTTGACCAGGGATGGCGACTCGTCGCCGGGCTTCAGGTTTTTCGGCAGCACGGGATCTTTCTCCTCACCGAACGATCGTCGTCGAGCGGCCATGCACGACCAGGTTGCCTTCGCCATCCCGTGCCTCGAGCTCGGTGACGACGAACGTCATCGGGCCGAGGCGACCTTGCTTGACGTAAATCTCCGCGACCCGGCGCACGCAGGTGAGCCGGTCGCCCGCCCGGATCGGCCGCTCGTAGCGATACTCCTCGCCGCCGTGGAGAATCCGCGACGGGTCCACCTGGAAGCCCGGGACCCGCACCCGGAAGGTGGTCGGAAAGGTCGGCGGGGCGACGTCGCCGGCTCGATAGGCCGGGTTCGGATCGCCAATGGCCTCGGCGAACTTGCGGATGGCGCCGCGCTCCACCTCGAAGACTTCGGGCTCCGAGCACGCGCCGACGGTTGGCAGCTCGGCGGACATCAGGCCTTGCCTCCGATCAGACGAAACTTGGGCAGCGTGATCTCCGGCGTAACGTCCTCGAAGACGACCTCCACCGCGGCGCCAATGCGCACGTCCGAGGGCGCGCACTCGACGACGTTGCTCATCAGGCGCACGCCCTCCGCCAGATCGATCAAGGCCACGACGTAGGGAGCATCTTCTTTGAACGGGGGCGGCGCGCGATGCACGACGGTGTACGAATAGATCACGCCGCGTCCCGACGCCTCGATCCAGGCGATGCGGTCGGACATGCAGTGCGGGCAGACCGAGCGCGGGTAGAAGATCGCCCGCTGGCAATCCAGGCAGCGCTGTATTTTGAGCTGATGCTCGCGGGCCGCGTCCCAGTACGGCTGGGTATCGCCGTCCGGCACGGGTAGCGGTTTCAGGTACTCGGCCATCGTTCAGTCCTTCCCCAAAACGCAGGTTGCCGCCGAGGAGAGCACGCCGCCGGTGCCGTGGACCAGCGCGAGCCGCGCGTTCGGGACCTGGCGCACGTCTGCCTCGCCGCGGAGCTGGCGCACGGCCTCGATCAGCAGAAAGATGCCGTACATGCCGGGGTGGCAGTAGGACAGGCCGCCGCCATTGGTGTTCATCGGAAAGTCCCCGCCCGGCGCGGTGCGCTGGCCCGCGACGAAGGCGCCGGACTCGCCGCGGCCACAGAAGCCGAGCGCCTCCAGCGTGAGCAGCACGGTGATGGTAAAGCTATCGTAGAGCTCCACCACGTCGAAGTCCCGGTGGGTCACGCCTGCCATCGCCATGGCCGCGGGGCCGGTCCGGGCGGCGCCGGTCACGGTCAGATCGGGCATGTTGCTGATGGTCATGTGGGTGTGCGTCTCGGCGTGGCCGAGCACCCAGACCGGCTCCTTCGAGCAATTCCGCGCCCGGTCCGCCGCGGTCACGACGACCGCGCCGCCGCCGTCGGTCACCAGGCAGCAGTCCAGCAGATGCAGCGGCTCGGCGATGTACGGCGAGTTCAACACGTCCTCGATCGTGATCAGGTCCCGCTTGTAGGCCCGGGGATTGAGGTGCGCCCACCGGCGTGTCGCCACCGCGACCTCCGCCAGTTGCTCCGGCGTGGTGCCGTGGTCATGCACGTGGCGCATCGCCGCCATCGCGTACGCGCCGACCGGCAGTGGCGGACCGTAGGGGCGCTCGAACTGCTCGGTGTAGGGTGCCGGCCCCGGTCGCCCCAGCGATCGACTGGCCTGGGACCGCTGGGTGGACCCATAGGTGATCAGCGCAACCTCGCAGAGGCCCAGAGAGATCATCGCCGCCGCGTGCCCGACGTGCGCCTCGAACGAAGACCCGCCGATGTTGGTGCTGTCGGTCACGTTGGGCTGAATGCCCAGGTACTCGGCGAGCAGCATCGACGGTGCCCAACCCCAGTCGCTGCCGGCGGTGAACACCGCGTCGACGTCGCGGGTGGTCAGGCCGGCGTCTTCGAGCGCCGCCTTCGCGGCCTGCGCCTGGAGTTGCAGGACCGTCTTCGGGCCGACCACGCCCAGATCCGATTCGGCGACGCCGACGATCGCGATCTTCTCCGCCATCAATCCCACTCCCCGATCGGGACCGTGCCCTGGATCAAGTTCTTGGCGATGCTCCGCTTCTGGATCTCGTCGGTGCCCTCGTAGATCCGGTAGAGACGGACCTCCCGGTAGAGTCGCTCGATCGGCAGCTCCTTGGTATAGCCCATTCCACCGTGGATCTGCAGCACCCGGTCGGCCACTTTTCCGACCATCTGAGCGCCGTAGAGCTTGGCCATCGACGCTTCCTGGCGATTGTCCAGCCCCTGGTCCTGCTTCCAGGCGGCTTGCAAAATGATCCACTTGGCTGCCTGGATCTCGACCGCGGAATCCGCGATCATCCACTGGATCGCCTGGTAATCGGCGATCGGGTGGCCGAAGGCGACGCGCTGGCGCGCGTAATCGAGGCCGATCTGCAACAGGCGCTCGGCCTGGCCCACCGCGCGGGCCGGGATGAAGACGCGGCCGGCGCCGATCCACTGCATCGCCAGCTTGAAGCCCCAGCCGACCTCACCCAGCACGTTGCGCTCGGGCACGCGCACGTGGTCGAAGGTCAGGCGGGCCGGTCCCCAGGAGCCCATCGTCGGCACGTACTGCGACGTCCAGCCCATCGCCCGGTCCACCAGAAAGGCAGTGATGCCGCCGCGATAGCCTTTCTCTTTATCGGTCACGGCGAAGACGATCGCGAAGTCGGCCTCGTTGCCGCCGGTGAAGAAGATCTTTTCGCCGTTGACGACCCAGTCGCCCGAGGCGTCGCGGGTCGCGGTCATCTTGATGTTGGTCGCGTCGGACCCGGCGGTCGGCTCGGTGATGGCGAAGCACGACGTGCGCTCGCCGCTGATCGTGGGCAGCAGGTACTCCTGCTTCTGCGCCTCGGTGCCGGCGTAAAGAATGTTGTCAGCTGACCCACCGAAGCGGAAGGGTACGAAGCACTTCGCGGTCTCCAGATTGATCAGCGCGGTCATCACCGTGCTCAGGTTCGCGCCCCCATACTCTTCCGGTGTGTTAATCCCCCAGAGCCCCAGCTCCCTGGCCTTGAGCTGCAAGCGCCCGGTCGTCTCGGCGTCGGGGAACTTGTGTCCCCACCCCTCAATCTCCGCCTTCTGCAGCTCGGGTTCGAGCGGCATCAACTCGCTGCGGACGAAGTTCCGAACGGTCTCCAGGATCAGCTTCTCTTCCTGGCTCAAGCGGAAGTCCATCTCTCCTCCAATGAACGGTCGTTTCTCAAACCTGTTGTTTGGGCGCCCCAGGGCGCCCAAACAACAGGGTTGAGATAACTACTCAGTCCACGTGACGACGAGCGCATCGGCTGCCTTGACGCCCTGGCCGGCGGGC
>DATLRG010000607.1:0-5007 GCA_035534795.1 Chloroflexota bacterium | reverse complement strand
GACGCGCTGCGCGCATCCCTCCCCACTGGCGCTTTCCACGCACTCTCCCTTTTGTCAGGCAAATTCTCACGTCACCAGTGTAAACACTCCTGCTCCCATCACGGCGACCGCCCAGAGCGCGTCCAGGTTGACCCAGGCGCGGCGCAGGATGCTCAGGCCGACCTTGTCGTAGACGATCAGCGCGATTGCCCCCATCACCAGCATGGTGGCCGTGGTGTGGATGACGACCGCGGCGAGGTCCGTGACGACCGTCGCGCCCAGGGCGGCCTGGGGCGCGCTGTCGGCGTTGTCCAGCGCGGCCGTCGGCAGGGCCATCAGAATCGGGAAGAGCATCAGCCCCGCGCCGTGGGCAGTCGACATCAGGAAGGACCAGGCGACCAGGTCGAGCCGGCTCACGCGCATGCCGACCCAGCGCGGATGCACGCCGGGCTTCAGCAGCTTGAACAGGCCAAAGAGGATCAGGACGACCGCTCCGACAGCCCGCAGGAGTTGCGGAGCGGCCACGAACTCGAACGCGCTGACCAGCGCGACCGTCAGCGTCACCGACGACTCGTGCCCCGCGGCGATCGGGATCAGCGCCTCCAGGACCGCGCGGCGGTCGCCCTGCTGGAAGCCCCGCGCGACGGCGAACAGCCACCCCATCCCTGGATTGACCCCATGATAGACGCCCAGCAGCACCAGGGCCACCCACGGCCAGAGGACGTGCGCCGAGGGAATCACGGGTAGCAGTACGAATCCGACGACGAGTCCCCGCCGCTCAGCCGGATCTGGTGCGGCCGCTCGCCCTGGAACTCGACCAGGAACTCGGGATCGACGGCGAGACCGCCCGCCGGCTGGGCGTCGATCTTCGTCACCCAGCCACGAATGCCCTCGGGATAGAACTGCTCGTCCCAGGACTTGTAGAGCGAGTTGCTCAGGTAGACCCGCTTACCGTCGCGGCTGACCTCGACCATCTGTGGGCCGCCGTTGAGCGCGCCGTTGCGCGGGTGCGCGGCGTGCGAGACGATCCCGCCGAGGCGGACTTTCCCGGTCAGCTTCGGCTGGAAGGGGTCCGACACGTCGTACTGCTGCAAGTCGCCGGTGCCCCAGCACGAGACGTAGAGATAACGGTCGTCCAGGCTGAGGTTGATGTCGGTGACGAGCGGCGGCACCGCCTTGAACGGCTTGAGCGCGGGCGGCAGCAGGTCCGGGTCCGCCGGCTCGGCGGGAATCTCGATCACCTTGCGGATCGCCCACGCGCCCTTCTCACGGTACCAGGCCCAGACCGAGGCGGCCAGGTTCTTGGTCGAGACGACGACGCCGACAAAGCCGTACGCCCGGGTCGGGTCGTGGGCGGGACGCAGCTCGAGCGGCATCTGCTGGCCCTCTTCCAGCGTCAGCGTCTGCAGGTGGTGGCGCTTGCGCAGGTCCCAGACGTGCAGCGAGCGGCCGTACTTGCCTTCGATCAGCAAGGACGGATTCAGCCCGCCCTCGATCATGTTGGGCGTCCCCCACTCGCTGGTGATCATCGTGTCGTAGCCGAGGTGCCACCAGAGGTCGTAGGCGAGGTACTGCGGCCCGCGATCGACCTCCCAGCGGCCGAGCACGTCGAAGCTCTCGTGATCCATGACGAAGACACCACCGGGGCCGTCGCCCTCGGGCGAGCCGAGCGCGCTGACGTAAATGCCATCCGGGGCGCAGTGCATGGTGTGCGGGCGACTGTAGCCGGCGCGCGCGGCGATCTCTTTCGCCTCGATCACTTTGGCCAGGCGCGGCTGCCGGGGATCCGGCTTGGTATCGACCACGTGCATCCGCGACGACCGCAGGCCCGGCACCAGCAGGTAGCGCCGCTCGACGTGGGGGTGCGGAGCGTACGGACAGAGCGCCGCGCTGCAGGCGTTCCAGCCGAAGTGATGCAGCTCGTCGCCGGCGTTCGGCATGTCCAGCCGACCGACGGCCTTCCCGTAGGACGACGAATCCGGGTTGATGTCCAGCACGCTCAGCGCATCGGGTCGACCGCCGTCCGTGGGATTGAGCGTGACGACGTAGGCGAGCTCCTCGCGCGGGGCCTGCATCGCCAGGCGAGGCGACGGATAAAAGGTCGGGTCCGGTCTCCAGAGGGCCATGGAAGCTGCTCCTCTCTTCTCGTCGCGGCGAGCCGCTGCTCGGCGATCATACGGAGATTGTGAATCAACTTTGTGGAGTATAGATGGGCCATCACCGGTACGTCAAGGGATTTACATCGACGCGCCTCAGTCTCGCGGTGTTGAGTGAGCGGTGCGCTCAACACCGCGAGACCGACCCGCGTCGATGTAGCTTGACAAGCAGCGATTGCCAACGCATGCTGAGCAGCGCGCGGTGCTCGCCGACCTCGCCGATGCCGTTCGACAAGGAGATCAAATCACATGGTACTGTCAGACCACGAGCGCTTTCGCCTGGGCGCCATGACCATTCCCTCCGCGCGCTGGCCACTCGACCGTGCCCTCGAGGGGATCGCGCGCGCCGGCTTTCGTCACGTCGGGCTCAGCCACCGCGGTGGCGACGACCCGCTGCTCCCGGATAACCCCACCGCGGCCGACTTCCGCGCCGTCCGCCAGCGCGTCGAGCGCCACGGGCTGATCGCCGAGTTGATGTTCGCTCGCACGCCGAAGGGTGACCCTGCCGAGAGCCTGCGCCGTGACGTCGACGCGGTCGCGGAGCTGGGGATCCCGTTCCTGCTGCAGATTCCCGCCTCGCCGGCGCCGACGTTTTCTCAGCACCGGCTGGGGGAGATGGAGTGGTTCCGGCGCGTCGAGGAGTGGTTTCGGATGCTCGTGCCGGCGATTCGTCGCGCCGAGCGTCGCGGTGTGACGATTGTGCTCAAACCGCACGGGGGCATCGCCGGCACCGGCGAGGACCTGGCGCTGATCGTGGAACGCCTGGGATCGCCGGCGGTGCGCGTCTGCTACGATCCAGGCAACGTGGTCTATTACGAAGGCGTGCGGCCCGAAGCGGACCTGCCGGTCGTCGCCGACCTGGTCCGCGCCGTCTGCATCAAGGACCACCGCGGCGACCGGGCCGTCCTCGACTTCCCCACGCCCGGCGATGGCGACGTCGACCACGCCGCGATCTTCCGAACGCTCCGCGACAGCGGCTTCGCCGGCCCCTGCCTGATCGAGCGCATCGACGGGCTAGAGTCGCCAGAGCACGCCGACCGCGAACTGGCGCGCGGTCGGGCCTATCTGGAGAAAGTGGTCGCAGAGCTGGGCTAGTGTTTTCGCCAGGGACGCCTGTGGGACAGTTGCGTTATACTGCAAACTATAACGTGACGATTTATAACCGGAGGCAACTCTATGGAGAACCCCTTCACGTACGGGCGTATCGTGACGGGCAAATATTTCACCGACCGGACGGAGGAACTGGCTGACTTGAAGCTGGACATGCGCAGCGGTCAGAACGTGGTCATCACCTCCCCACGCCGGTACGGCAAGACGAGTTTGGTCTTCCAGACCATGGAAGACCTGACGAGAGAGGGCGTCCTGATCGCCTACGTCGATCTGATGCTCAGCGAGACCAAGACGGAATTCGCCAACTCCCTCGCCAACGCCCTGTACGGCGGCTTGGTAGCGCCCTTCGATCGAGCCTGGAAGAAGGCCGGGGATTTCTTCTCTCGGCTGAGCCTTCGACCAAAGTTCACCGTCGACGAGAGCGGTAAGCCGGTGGTCGAGATCGCCACCGCTGCTGCGGAGCGCGACGTGGACCGAATCCTCAAAGACATTCTCGCTCTGCCTGGTAAGGTCGCCACGGAACGCCAGAAGCAGGTCGTCGTCATTTATGGACGAGTTCCAGGAGGTCGTGAGCCTCGAGGAGCATCTGCCAGCGACCATGAGGGCCGTCTTCCAGCAACAGGGCGAGGTCAGCCACGTCTTCCTCGGCTCCACGCGCCACATCATGACCGAGGTGTTCACCAACAGCAATCAGCCACTGTACCGGATGGCCAAGGTAGTGCCACTCGGCGTGATTGACCATGACGTCTTCGAAGGATTTCTCCGCGCGCGCTTCGCCTCCACTGCGACTCGGATCTCGGAGGGTGCGGTCGAGCGCATCCTCGACATCACCGGCTGCCACCCGCACGACACGCAGCAGCTCGCCTACTTCGCCTGGTCGCACGCCTACCTCCACCATCAGCCGGTGACGCCAGAGTTGGTGGACCAGGTCTTCAGCAGAGTCCTCGAGGTGGAGAACGATCGATTCACGCTCTTGTGGGAGGATCTGCCGCGCAGCCAGAGGCTCACGCTGAAGGCCCTCGCGGCGGAAGGGGACCGGGGCATCTACTCCGAGGAGTACCGCCTCCGGCACGGGTTGGGTGCTCCCTCCACGGTACAGGCGTCCCTGGCCGCCCTGCGGAAGAAGGACCTCGTACAGTCGGCTGGCGAGGGCTACGTCATCTCCGACCGACTCTTCAGTGCTTGGATCGTGCGTTATCGACGCGGTCCTGAGCAAGTCCTGCGGATCCCTCGCAAGCCCACGATGCCCGACGAGGGATAGTGACCCCTGTGACGGTGGCGCCCGAACCATCAAGCCGGCTCTAATCGCAGCGTGGTGGATAGGACCTCCTCCCGCACGATCGGCGGCGCGTGGGGAGATGCTTCGTACTTGCTCAGGTAGGCAGCGCTCACCCGGGCGATCGTGGCCGCATCGGTCACCGGGACCGCGCGGACGGCGAGATCCCGCCCTGACACGCGCAGACTCGCGGTGGGGTGGGAGAGCAGGTCGCGATACCAGCGTCCCGCGGTCCCACGGACCGAACGCACGTAGACCTCGTCGTTAGCGACGACAACCCAGATGATCCGGCGGCGCGCCGGTTTTCCCGGAGCCGCCCGCGTCTCGATCTCGACTTCTTCGACACGGCGTAGCTCCTCGATCATCTCTCGACCAAAACCTTCAGCCATCGCACACCTCATTCCTTCCGAAAACCACTATCAAAGTGTAGCTGGGACGGTGTCTGACAAGTGTCCGGTGAGGGAAGATTTGCTGTGCAAACCTTCC
>DATLRG010000606.1:0-3331 GCA_035534795.1 Chloroflexota bacterium | reverse complement strand
GGTTTTCGGGCGAGACGAGCTGGAGCGCCGTCTGCGGGCCGGGGAGAAGATCCGCATCTACCTCGGCCTCGATCCGACCAGCCCGGTGATCCACCTGGGGCACGCGGTGGCCCTGCGCAAGCTGCGCCAGCTTCAGGACCTGGGCCACCAGATCATCTTCCTGATCGGCGACTTTACCGGCCGTATCGGCGACCCGACCGACAAGACCGCCTTGCGGGTCGCGCTGACGCACGCGGAGGTGCTGACCAACGCCAGCAGCTACGTCCAGCAGGCCTCGCGGGTCCTCGACGTCCAGTCTGCGACGAATCCGGTCAAGGTCCGTTACAACGGCGAGTGGTGGGACAAGCTGACCGCGCGGGACATGATCGAGCTAGCCGCTAACTTTACCGTCCAGCAGATGCTCCAGCGCGACATGTTCCAGCGGCGGCTGGACGAGAACAAACCGATCGGCCTGCATGAGTTTCTGTACCCGCTGCTGCAGGGCTACGACAGCGTCGCGCTGGAGGTCGACGCCGAGATCGGCGGGACCGACCAGACCTTTAACATGCTGGTGGGGCGAACGCTCGTACGGGTGACCCAGGACCGCGAAAAGTTCGTCATTACCGTGCCGCTGCTGGAAGGGACCGACGGACGGAAGATGAGCAAGAGCTTCCAGAACACGATCGGCATCGCCGAGCCGCCGTTCGAGATGTACGGGAAAGTGATGTCGCTGAAAGACGAGTTGATCGTCCGCTACTTCGAGCTGCTGACCGACGTGCCGGAGCAGCAGCTCGACGAGATGCGCGAGTGGATGGCGCGCGGCGCGGTGAACCCGATGGAGCTGAAGAAGCGCCTCGCGTTCGACCTCGTCAGCCAGTTTCACACGCCCGAGGCAGCGCAGGCTGCACAGGAGCGCTTTGCGCGCGAGATCCAGCGCCACGAGGTGCCAACCGAGATTCCGGAGGTCACGCTGCCGCGCGGCGGCGACTGGCCGATCGCGGACCTGCTGGTCGAGTTGCAGCTCGCGTCGAGCAAGAGCGAGGCGCGCCGACTGGTCGAGCAGGGCGGCGTCTCGATCGATGGCGAAAAGATCGCCGATCCCTGGGCGGTGATCGCGGTCTGGCCCGGCATGGTCGTCCGCGGCCGCCGGCGCCACTTCGCGCGGATCGTCGTGCCCGTAGCATCAGTCAAGGGCGGGGTATGAGCAAGGTTGGCCCGCGGGCCAACCTTGCTCATACCCCACCCTTGACTGAAATGAACCTGAGGAAGAGAAAGATGGGACGATTGACCACGGCAGTAGCCCTGGTCGGCGGAGCGGCCGCCGGCCTGGGCGCCTTGAATACCTGGCTGGGCTGGCACGCCGGCCCGCTGGATAGCGCCCTGCCCGGCAACGGCCGCTTCTACCACTGGACGCGCGACAACGAGATCTACAACGTATTTTACAAGGTGGACGGCGAAGGATCGCCGGTCGTTCTCGTCCACGGCATCGACGCCGCCGCCTCCAGCTATGAGATGCGCAAGCCGTTCGCCGGGTTGAGCCAGTCCCACCGCGTCTACGCGATCGACCTGCTCGGGTTCGGCCTCTCCGACCGGCCCGGCCGCGCCTACAGCGCGGTGGATTACATCGACCTGATCGGCGACTTCTTGCGCGACGTGGTGCAGCAGCCAGCAGCCATCGTCGCCAGCTCGCTGAGCGCGGCCTACGCGATCGAAGTCGCCGCGCACGCGCCGGAGCGGGTGACCGCGCTGCTGCTGATCTGCCCGACCGGCCTGCAGCGTCTGGCCGATCCTCCGGACGCCCAGCAGCGGTTGAGCGGTGCGGTCCTGCGGACGCCGATCCTCGGCAGCGCCTTGTTCAACCTGCTGGTGTCGCGACCCAGCCTGCACTACTTCCTCGCCGAGCGGACCTACGCCGATACGTCGCAGGCGACCGAGAAGCTGCTCGACGCCTACCACTGCACCAGCCACCAGGACGGCGCGCGCTTCGCACCGGCCCGGTTCGTCGCCGGTGCGCTGAACCAGAGCGTTCGCGAGAGCTACCCGCTGCTCACCCAGTCCGTCCAGATCGTCTGGGGGCGCGAGGCGAAGGTAACGCCCGTCAGCGACGCCAACCTGTTCATCCGGTCGCGCCCACAGACGCGCCTGAAGGTCTTCGAGCGGGCCGGGCTGCTGCCGCACGATGAATGCGCCGATGAGTTCTTGGAGCTGGCGAAGGAAGCGCTGGCGACGCAGAGCTGAGTGCCTGAACCGAGGGGTCTTGCCTTCCTGGGCGTCATCCCCGAGAGGACACACCGATCTGTTGTCGTGCGCCTACTTGACGCGCCCGCTAGAATGGGTACGTTCGTTTGCGCATCGAAAGTGCAGCCACGGTGAGAACTCCATTGATCCACTTGTCTACTTGATTTGCGCTGGAACGCAAGTAGATCAATCCGGTTTTCACCTCGGCGTAACGATGGGACGAATCCCGCGCCTGGTCAGTGGCGCACGCGTGCCGGATCGCGCCGCGGGACGGCCCTTGAGCGCATCGGCGACAGATGGGAGAGAAACAGCAGTGGACCACAAAATCGTCGGCACGGTCTTGCCAGTCCTCGAGATGAGCCTCCAGTGGGGTGAGAGCGTCGTGTCCGAACCCGGCGAGCTTTCCTGGATGAGCAGCACTATTCAGCTACGGACGTCCACGCAGATGGCGGGTTCCAAGGGACTGTTTGGCGCCCTCAAGCGGGCCGTTGGCGGTGGGGGACTCTTCATGACGGAGTATTCCGCCAAGGACGGGCCCGGCATGGTCGCCTTCAGCACCAAGGTGCCCGGCGCGATTCTGCCCATGGACGTCCAGCCAGGCCAGTCTTACTTCATCCACCGACACGGCTTTCTCTGCGCGACCCCGGGAGTTGAGCTCACGATCGGGTTCCAGCGCAGCCTCGGAACCGGGCTCTTCGGCGGCGAGGGCTTCATTCTACAGAAGGTTGCCGGCACCGCTCAAATCTGGATCGAGCTGGACGGCGAAGTCGTGACCTACGATCTGCAACAGGGCGAGACCATGCGCGTCCACCCCGGTCACGTAGGCATGTTCGAAGAGCGCGTGCGGTTCGAGATGACGACGGTCCCGGGCATCAAGAACAAGATCTTCGGCGGCGACGGTATCTTTCTCGCCGCGCTGACCGGGCCAGGGAAAATCTGGCTCCAATCGCTGCCGCTGGCCAACCTCGCCCACGCACTCTCACCCTACCTGCCGCACGTCGCCGAGACGGCGGAAGCCGGCATCGGTGGAGCGGTCGCCGGCGCGGCGCTGAAGGGTATCCTGGGCGGCTGAGATCGATCCAACGTAGGGACCTGCGGGGGATGCGTTGGATTT
>DATLRG010000605.1:0-6800 GCA_035534795.1 Chloroflexota bacterium | reverse complement strand
CACAGCCCTGGCTGTGCGTCGGCAAACCAGCCAGACCAATCGGAAAATTGCTCTAATCTGCGGTGACGATCCGGACCAGCAGGACCGGCTGATGGAACCCCGCCACCAGGCGCGGCGCGAGGCTCCCGTTGAACGTTCCGTCCAGGCCCGAGCGTCCGTGCGTGGCCAGGACCACCAGGTTCACCTGGTTCAGGTCCGCCACCGCCGCGAGCTGCTGCGCCGTTTTCCCACGCGTCACGCTGGTCCGGACCTCCTGGCCGCTCTGACGAAGATCGGCCGCCTTGTCCTCCAGGTACTGCTCGGCATCCGACTGGGACAGGTCCAGGACCGCTGCCGTCGCGGTCGGGCTGAAAGTGGCGCTCACCGCCAGATCCCCGGTTGCCGTTCCGAGCGTCGGGATGACCGAGGCCAGCACCAAGCGCGCTCGGGTCGCCACGGCGATCTCCCTGGCCAGATTCAGCCCGCTCTCGGCTTCGGGCGTCCCGTCCAACGGCACCAGAATCGATCGAACGTGGTATGGGCCGGGCTGCCCATCTGCCGGTGGCCGCACGATCAGCGTCGGAGCGCTGCCACGACGGAGCACCTGCTGGGCGATGCTGCCGAACAAGAGGTCGCGAATCCCCCCGTGACCGTGTGAGGTCAAAACGATCAGGTCGATGCCGGTCTCCACGGCGTGATCGACGACGCTCTGCGCCACGTCACCTTCCTTGGCGGAGTGGACGTGCCAATCCAGCGGGACGCCGGCTGCTTTCCAGCGCTCGGCAACCGCCGCCAGGTACACGGCCGCGCTGTCGGGATCGTGCAGGTGGGGCTCGCCGTGGATCGTTCGCGGCGCCGATCGCTCCGGGATGTGCAGCAACGTGATCGCCGCGCCGAGCGGCCCCGCCAGGCCGACCGCGACGGGCAAGGCGGCTTCGGCCATCGGGGAACCGTCGAGCGGGACGAGGAAATGTCTGAACGCGCTCAAGATAACCTGTCTCACCCGGCAATGAATTGATACACCAGAAACAGATTCAACCCCAGGACGACCAGCGTCGCGAGGCTGGCCGCGACGGTCGTCGCTGCGTGATTCACCAACTCTCCCATGATACCACGTCGCCGGGTGAACAGGACGAGCGGGACCAGCGCGAAGGGCAACCCGAAGCTCAGGGCCACCTGGCTGATCACCAGCGCCCGGGTCGGGTCCACGCCGATCGCGATCACAACCAGCGCCGGCAGCATCGTCGCGACCCGGCGCAACCAGACGGGAATGTGCCAGCGCAGGAAGCCCTGCATGACGACCTGACCGGCCATCGTGCCGACGGTCGACGACGACAGGCCCGACGCCAGCAGCGAAATCGCGAAGACCGTGCCAGCGGCCGGTCCGAGGAGCGGCGAGAGAGTCCGGTACGCTTCCTGAATCGTGCCCACCTCGTGGTGGCCAGAGCCAAAGAAGGTCGACGCCGCCATGATCAGCATGCCCATGTTCACCAGGCCGGCCAGTCCCATCGCCAGGATGACGTCGACGATCTCGAAGTGGAAGAGCCGCTGGCGTTGGCGCGGGGTGTGAGCGACGACCCGACTCTGCATCAAGTGCGAATGCAGAAAGATGACGTGCGGCATCACCGTCGCGCCGATGATGCCAACCGCCAACAGCAGTCCTTCCGAGCCGCCCAGCTGAGGGCTAACGACGGCGTGGCCGACCGCGAGCCAGTCCGGCCGATCCAGCAGCGTTTCCACGAGATAGCAGACGGCGATCACGCCGACCATCGCGCTGATCACGATCTCCAGCGGTCGAAACCCGTGGCGTTGCAGGCCGAGGATGACGAACGTCACCAGGCCGGTCAGCAAGCCGGCGATGAACAGGGGAAGGTGAAACAGGAGGTTGAAGCCGATCGCGGCGCCGAGGAACTCGGCCAGATCGGTCGCCATCGCGACCACTTCGGACAACGCCCACAGGCCGAGGACCACCGGCCGCGGGAACTGTTCGCGGCACACCTCGGCCAGGTTCAAGCCGGTGGCGATGCCGAGCTTGGCCGACAGCGTTTGGACGAGCATGGCGACCAGGTTCGCGGCGATGATCGTCCAGATGAGCGTATATCCAAACCGCGCCCCGGCCTGGATGTTCGTCGCGAAGTTGCCAGGATCGATGTAGGCAACCGACGCGATAAACGCCGGCCCGAGGAACGGCCAGAGCCGCGCGTACCACGGTCGCGAGACCTCGCTCAGGACGGCCGTCGCGGCCCGCGCGGTGCCGGAGGAATCCTCACCCGGCGCCGCCTCCTCGTGTAGCCAACGTCGTAGCACCAGCACCCCTCTCACTCATTCGCTCACCAGGATCCGTCGCGCCAGTCCTTCGCTCAGCGCCTGGCGCCCGCCACCGGTCTCGACGAAGATCGTTCCACCAAACGGCGCTAGCTCGGCCACCTTGACCCGCTGCCCCGGCAGCAGCCCCAACTCGCCCAGGTAGCGCAGCAGCGCCGCGTCGCTGTCCGGGACCCGGGTCACCACCGCCTCGGTCCCCGGCGCCAGGTCGCACAGGGCGCGCGCGTCGGCCTCGGCAACCTGTCCTTCCCGCGTGGGGATCGGGTCGCCGTGCGGATCGAGCGATGGATGCCCCAGGGCGTCGTCGATGCGGTCCTCGAGCTCGTCCGAGAGGTCGTGCTCGAGCCGTTCCGCTTCCTGATGGACCTGGTCGAGCGGGACGCGCAGCGCTTCCGACAGGTAGAGCTCCCAGAGACGGTGGTGGCGGATCACTTCCAGGGCGGCCCGCTCGCCAATCGCGGTCAGCTCCGCGCCGCGGTAACGGTCGTGATGCACGAAGCCAAGATCGGAGAGGCGCCCGATCATACTCGTCACCGAAGGCGCGGTCACGCCCATCCGCTCGGCCAGCGCCGACGTTGGAACGGGCCGCGTGGTCGCCTGCAATTTGTAGATCGCCTTCAGGTAATCTTCGACGACGGTACTCACCATTTTGCCTTTGGTTAATTCTGGAATTAGATAAGCCTAAATTATTGTAGCGGAGAGGAGGCCATGCCGTCAAGAGGTTTCGCGTGCCGATTACCCGACGATCGAGGCGAAATACCGGAGCGTCATCCCGCCCCAGACCCGTAGGCGCGGCAGCTCCAGGGGGTTTTGACCGCGCTGGGCGACGGCGGACCTGGTCGTGGTGGCCGCGAGGTAGCCGGCCCGCGCGACGCCGGCGAGGACCGCCTGGTCCAGCTCGCCGCCGGGGTAGCAGAAGTCGAGCACCGGGTGTCCGAGATGGCTCTCCAGCGTCGACCGGCTCGTCTCGAGCTCGAAGCGCAGCGACGGGGCGCCAAGGCGGGGCAGGCTCGGGTGGTGGACGGTGTGCGAGCCAATCTCGAAGCCCTCGTGGTCCAGCGCTTCGACCTGGCCCCAGGTGACGTAGCGCGGGTGATCCACGAAGCCGGTGATGATGAAGAACGTGGCAGTCTGGTGGTAGCGCTCCAGGATTGGCCGCGCGGCGGTGTAGGCATCGTCGTAGCCGTCGTCCAGCGTGACCGCCACCGGCTTCGGGGGCAAGGGTTTACCATCGCGGACGTACGCGCGCACCTGGGCCATCGTCACCGTGTGAAAGCCGTTGTCCGCGAGCAGGCGCATCTGCTGCGCGAAGTCCGCCGGCGTGACCGAGAGGATGAAGCCGGCTCGGTCGCTCTTGACTGGATTGACGCGAATGTAGTGGTACATCAAGATGGGAACACCACCCTGGCGCGCGGCCACGCCTTCGATCTCGACCGGCGGGGTCGGGGTCACGACCTCGGCGAGCTCGTCGTTGGCTGGAACGGGCGTCGGCTGAGCGATGGCGTGGGCTGGCGTCGACGCGAGGGAAGCCGCCTGGCTCGCGGCAGTGGCAACGGGTGTTTCGCTCGCCGCCAGTGGCGACGTAGCGGTGACGCCTGGCGTTGGAGAGCTGGTCGAAACAGGGGCGACCAGCAGCTTCGGCTGACTCGGCGCGAAGGTAATCGGTCGCGACAGGCCAGCTCCACTGGCCGAGGCCAAAAGCGAGGCGACCGGCCGCGGGTGCAGCCAGATCCCCAGCGCGAACACGCCGGCGACGGCAAGCGCGGTGAGCCAGCCGATGGACGAACGCCAGTTTCCAGGCAATTGCGCTATTTCAATCCTCGAAAGTAATTAGCGGTCAGGCAACCGTCGCGGCAGAGCGGGGCGTCGATTCAAGCTGGTCACCTGGCCGCTAGACAATTTCGCTAACTGCTCTAAAACCCGATCGCCACGCCGTCACGACGAGGGTCGGCGCCGCCGATCCGGGCCCCGCTCTCAGGATCGATTTTGACACCGTGGCCGCCGCCCACGGCCGGCGTCCATTCTACCAACCGCTGAACGCGGTGACCATACCCTTCGAGCGCTACCAGCACGTCGGCCGGCACCCGGCCCTCGATCAGCAATTCCTGTCCTGTGCCAGTCGGCAGTGGGGTGCTGCCGGGCAAATGAGCGGGGGACTCGGAGATCGACACGGCACAGCGGAAGCGGGGCGCGTCGATCGCTTCCTGCGTGTCCATGCCGAAGTCGAGCGCGTTGACAATCATCTGCGGCGTCGTCTGCGGAATGCCCCAGCCGCCCGGCGTGCCGATGCTGAGGAATAGCCGCCCGTCGCGGAAGATCTGGCACGGCGCCACGCACATCTCCAGCTTCTTGTTCGGTCCGACGCAGTTCGGACTCGCCGGGTCCAGGTCCATCCACCAGGTGAAATCGTTCAGGAAGATGCCGGTGCCATCGACCATCACGCCGCTGCCGAAGCCCTGGCCGAGACTCTGCGTCACCGTCACCGCGTTCCCATCGGGATCGACGACGCTGAAGCTCGTCGTCTGCTCGGCGGTCGATCCAGGAAACACGCCCGCTTCGATCTCACCCGGTATCCGCACGCCGACGAAGCGGTCGCCGCCGCCAACCGCCGCCCTGGTGGGCGAGATCTCACTCCGCCGGCGCGCGGCGTAGTCCTTGGAGAGCATCGCCGCGACCGGCGGGTCCCGCCGGTTGAGGTAGCAGGCGCGCCGATCGGCGACGGCGATCTTGATCGCCTCCGCCACGCGGTGAATCTGCGGCGCCGAGCCGGGGCCCATCGCCGCGAGGTCGAACCCTTCCAGCAGGTTGAGCGTCTCCAGGTATTGAATGCCGGAGCACGGCGGCGGGAGGGTCGTCACCTCGTAGCCCCGGTAGGGGATGCCAATGCGTTCCGGCGTCTCGACGCGGAAGCTGGCGAGGTCCTCCTCGCTCATGACCCCGCCGTTTTCCTGAAGGCACGCCACGATCTTGCGCATCAGGTCGCCGCGGTAGAAGACCTCGGCCCCACCCTCGACGACCTGGCGGAAGCTGCGCGCCAGGTCGCGCTGGTAGATCAGGTCGCCCAGCCGTGGCGTTCGGCCGCCCGGGAAGAACACCTCGAGGCCGGCCCGATTGAGGTGGTCACGCTGCGCGTCGATCCAGGACGCGTTGAGCCGCGTCAGCGGGAAGCCATTGTCGGCGTACGCGATTGCCGGGGCGAAGACGTCGGCGCGCCGCATCGTCCCGAAGTGCTCGAGCGCGTAGAGCCAGCCGCCGAGATTGCCCGGCACCAGCGGCGCCAGGCCCCCTTTCGCCATTGTGGCAGGCGTGTACCGGTCCGATCGGGCGCCGTGGGGCGTTCGGCCGACGTAATCGAGCGTCAGGCGCTGGCCCGTCTTCGCCAGGTAGACCAGCATGTAGCCGTCGCCGCCCATGCCCGACATGTACGGCTCGACGACGTTCAGCGTCGCGGCGACGGCGACGGCGGCATCAACCGCGTTGCCGCCGTCGAGCATCATCCGAACGCCGGCCAGTGTCGCCAGAGGGTGAGCCGACGCCACCATACCACGTGGTGCGACCACCGCGGGACGAGATGAAGCCATTTTCCCCCCACCGCAAAAGGTAAGTACCGATTCAGGCAGCCCTGGTTGTTGGGCTGGTACACCAGCCCAACAACCAGGGCTGCCTGAATCGGTACTTACCTTTTGCTTTTCACCCCAGCTTGTACTTCTTGAAGATCGCCTCGTACTTCGCCTGGGTATCTTCTGCCGCCTTCTGCGGGTCGGTGCCGGTGACGATCACCGCCTGCATCATGTCGGCGATCGCCAGCGCCGTGTCCGCTTCGCCCAGCGCCGCCATCAGGTTCGGCGTCGGCGGCGCCGGATAGCTCTCGTAAATGGCGTTGGTAATCAACTATGGACTTGAGCCGTCAGGTCGGGTATGGAGTCGCTGGCTTGAAAGCCAGCGACTTCCTCTTCCTTCGCTCGACACTCTACTCGACTAAAAAATTGAAGTCGATCAAGGCAGCGACCATGGTTTGCCAACATAACCTGTGATCCGCGATCGCCGGCGCCGTGGCCGGCTCGCGGCCGACCAACGGAGATCGGTGCCTGTCAACTGCATCGGCGTCTGACCGTCGCGGATTATACACTATCCGACAAGACCCGTAAATTTGTTTGGGAGCGAGGCAGCCGCGGTCCAGGCATGGCCTCATCTCTCGCGCCGTGCCCTCACGGCCCCAGGGGAATCTCCAGGACCGATGCGGAGAGCGGCGGCGCTTCCCAGATCAAGTTGCCCGTGGACGATGGAACGTCCCGCGACACGAGCTGGACCGCCTCCGGGTCCTCGAACGAGTTGACTCGGTCCGGTCGATCGCCGGCCACGACGTGCGCCCGCACCTGCCCACCAATCCGCGCATCGCGCAACCGGATCTCCACCTCTGCCGCGTCGGCGCGGTGCAGGTTCACCACCGAGAGGTAGAGCTTCCGCACGGCGGGGTCCAGCGTCGCGAGGGCGTC
>DATLRG010000604.1:0-3729 GCA_035534795.1 Chloroflexota bacterium | reverse complement strand
CCCCCCCCCCGCCACTTTATGTCGTGGCATGTGCCTCCGGTACCGCCGAGAGATTCACCACGTCGGGCGTGCCATTCTCGAATGACTGGCCCTGGTAGGTCTTCAACAGCGTTTGCTTGTCGACATTCAGCGTCTGCCAGTCGTCCTCGAGCAGGCCGCCGGTGTCGCCGGAGTCGGGATTCAGGCACCAGTAGGTGTAGTGGAGCTGGTTTGCCTTGAGGTAGCTCACCAGCGTCCGCTGCCAGGTCCCCTCGGTGTCGGTGCCGACCGACCTGCCGCCGAACTCGCCGACGAGGACCGGCCCGATTCCCTGCTTCTGCAGGTATCCCCAGTGCTGGTCCCAGAAGCCGGGCAGGTTGTCCGGGAACGTCGGATCGCTGAACCAGTGCTGGTCGTAGACGCCCGGGCCGTAGTCGTGCGGGCTGTAAATGACGCGATCTGGCACGCTCAGTTGAATCGGGTGCTTGCCCGCGTTCATCAGCTCGCCCCCCTGCCAGGTCCAGTCCAGCGGATTGCCGGACTGATCGACGATCTTCTCGATCCCCTCCACCAGGATCAGCCAGTTTGGATTGGCCTCGAGAATTGCGTTGCCGCAGGCCGTGGCGGCCATCGCCCAGTCCGTCTGAGCGTCGCCGCTGCCCCAGGTGCAGGGCCCCGCGGGCTCGTTGTGCAAATCGGCGCCAATCACCGCGTCGTTGCCGCGGTACCGCGCGGCCAGCGCGCGCCACTGCGCGATCCAGACGTCCTGCGGCAGGTGATCGGTGTACCAGAGGGCGGACTGCTGGTCCTTGTTCGGCCGGTGTTGATCCAGAAATACCTTCAGACCGCGCTGTCCGGCCGCGACGACGATCGTGTCCATGATCTGCAGGCCGCTCTTCCCCTGGAGGTCCGGGTTCTGGTTGAAGTCGATGCCGTTCGGCTGGAACGCCGGATCGAACAGGGCGTTCGAGAACGGCAGGCGCAGGCAGTTGTAGCCGGCCTGGACGATCTGGTCCAACATACTCCCATAGCTGCGCACCCAGAGTCCGTGGGGAGCCAGCGTGCCCGTTTCCATGCCGAACCAGCTCAGCCCGGTCAGCGTCACCTCCCGCCGGGCGGCATCGACGATCTTCGTGCCGTCGGTCCGCAGATAGTTTGGCGTGCCCGACGTCCGCGTAGCGGCCGCTGCCGTCGGCGATGCTGCCGCGACCGACGGGGTCGCCCCGGCGGGCTGGGTCGCCGTGGCTTGAGGCCGGGGATCGGCGGACGGCGAGGGCGTCGGGCCGGCGGCCGTTGCCGTGGGAACGGCTGGCTCCGGTGTCGCGACGACTGGCGACGCGGGCGCCGCCGCGGCCCGGCACGCGGTCAGAGTGAGGGCGCCCAGAGGTGCCGTGATGCCACACCAGGCGAGAAACTCACGTCGGGTGCGGCGAGGGTGCCTGGATCGATTTGCTGCCACCTCTACCTCCAAGAACATCCGGGGTGCCGAGCGTTCATTATACATAACGGAGTGGGAGCCGCGCGCGACGGTGTGATACAATACGCACCCGTTCCATTCTAGATCTATCCAGAGGAGCACCGCGGCATGAACCAAGCGAGACCCCTGGTCGTGCGAGTTGGCGCACTCATCTCAGATCCCGAGCCCGAGCGTCGGCTGATCGACGAAGCTGGCGGCGAGCTGCGCATGGTCGATGGGAAGGACCCGGCAGCGACGCTGGCCGCGCTGCGGGACGCGCAGATCATCATCAACGCGGGTGGCGTGCAGTTTACCGCGGAGCTGATCGCCCAGCTCCCTGCCTGCCAGGCAGTCATCCAGAACTCGGTCGGCTACGACCGGATCGACGTGAAAGCGGCGACGGCCCGCGACGTCATGGTCGCCAACCTGCCGGACTACTGCATCGAGGAAGTATCCGATCACGCGGTGACCCTCGTGCTGGCCTCGGCACGCCGACTACCGCGGCAAGAGAAGGTCGTCCGCGAGGGGCGCTGGGGCAAGGCGGGCGAGCGCCCGGCGCGCGAGATCATCGGCCCGGTCAACCGACTTTCTGAATGCACCCTGGGCATCGTCGGCTTCGGGAACATCGGCCGACTCGTCGCCAGGAAGACGCGCGGCATCTTCGCTCGACTGATCGCGGCCGATCCTTATGTGAAGCCGGAGACGGCGGCGCAGCACGGCGTCGCGCTGCTCCCGCTCGACGACGTGTTGCGCGAGGCCGACTACGTGACCCTCCACGTGCTGCTGACCGAGGAGACGCGCCACCTGATCGACGCCGCGCGGCTGGCGCTGATGAAGCCGACGGCGTTCCTGGTCAACACCTGTCGTGGGCCGATCGTCGACGAGGCCGCGCTGATCGCGGCGCTACGCGCGGGCAAGCTGGCCGGCGCCGGACTGGACGTGTTCGAGCGGGAGCCGATCGGCGCCGATCATCCGCTCGCCGCTTTCGACAACGTGATCCTCACCCCGCACCTCGCCGTCTACTCCGAGACCGCCATGGAACACTGGCGCACCGATCCGTTCGAGGACGCCGCGCGCATCCTCAAGGGCTACTACCCGCGCGGCCTGATCAACCGTGAGCTGAAGGGCCGTCTGGGTCGTCAAGAGACCCCAGGCTGACAAGGCGCGTCACTCGGCGCCAACGCCGACAGCCTGCTGGCCTTCCAGCGAGTCGTAGGCGGCTAGCGTTGCACCCAGCGTGCGCAGGTTGTCCTCGACCGGCGACTCGAAAGGCTGGTCGTGTCGGAGGGCTGCGGCGAAGTGGCCGATGCAGCCGTCGAACGCGCTCTGGAAGGCCCGGTCGAGGCTCGTGTAGCGGGCGATGACCTCCACGCGGGCAGATCGGACCAGGCGCAGCTCGAGGGTCGTCGCGTCGAAATGCAGCGCGCCGTCGACGCCTTCGAGCAGGATGTCGCCTTCCCGACGGATCGCGGGCGCATCGGTCGGCGTTGCCCAGGACGACTCGATCACGGAGGTCGCTCCACCGACGTGACCGAGGACCAGGACTGCCCAATCCTCCCCGACGATCGCGGGGTTGACCCGCCCGGCCCGCGCGTAGACCGAGGTGATCTCGCCCAGGAGATAGCGAGCGCTGTCGATCCAGTGGATGTACATCTCGTAGACGATCAGGCGCGGCATCTCGGCGAAGTAGGGCTGGGTCGCGTGGACCGGTGGGGTGCGCGTCATCGGCTCGCGCGGCCCGATGACGCGCAGGTAGTGGGCGGTCCCGATGGCGCCCTCCTCGACGAGGCGATGCAGATCGCGGAACCACGGCAAGAAGCGCCACATCTCCGTCACCATGAAGCGGACGCCCGCGGCGCGAGTAGCGTCGACCATCGCGCGCGCCTCGGGCAGCGACGCGGCGAGTGGCTTCTGGCAGAGCACGTGGAGGCCGGCCCCGGCGGCCCGCTCGATCAGCGCGCGGTGGGTCCGCGGCCGGGTGGCGACGTCGACGCAGTCGAGCCGTGCCCCGGCGAGCATCGCGTCGACGTCGGTGTAGATGGCGACGTCGGTCTGGCCGAGCGTCGCCAGTTGGTCCCGCCGGGCTTCGGCCCGACTCCGGTCCAGATCGCAGATGGCGACCAGGTCGGCGTCGGGGCTGGCGACCCAGGCGGGGACGTGCTGCGCGGAAATGTGGCCGGCGCCAATCAGGCCGGCGCGAAGCAGTGGTTTCGTGGTGTGCCTCCAGTCAGTGTCCACCGTGTAGCCGTGGCCTCACCCCCCCGCCCCTCTCCATCTCCGATGGAGAGGGGCGG
>DATLRG010000603.1:0-2751 GCA_035534795.1 Chloroflexota bacterium | reverse complement strand
CCACCGCGATGGCGTTCTCACCGTGGCTTTACTCTATTGACTCGCGGTCCGCTTTGTGCGACGATAAGTCCATAAATGAACTTGTACTTGTGAGATGGAACTCAAAGATGTCCTGCGCGCGGTACCGGGGCTGAACAAGCGACTGGTGTACTACCTGGAGAGCCAGGGGTACATTCGGCCGACGCAGATTCAGAAAGCGCGCATCAGCCGGCGGGATTACAGCGCGGACGATCTTCGGCGGATCAATCGCTTCTGGTTGTACTACCAGCGCGGGTTTTCGGTTCGTAGCGCAACCGAAACGGCCACGCGCGCGGAAAAGTCGACGGCATTCGCGTTCCTGCCGGTTCCAGCCCGACAGCGGCGCCACGTTCTCGACTTTTTGCGGCGATTCGATCGCGTGACCGAAGCGGCGATCATCTACGGGGAGACCGGGGACCTGGTGGTGCGCATGAACGCGGCGGACCAGCGGGATGCGTACGACGTCCTGGACCGCATCTTCGAAGAGGCCGGGGTGAGTGGCGTCCCATTGATCTGGCTCGTACAGCAGAGCACGACGGTCGGCACCCGGGCGGCGCCCGAGCTCGCGACGGTTTCCGCGGAGGAGAGCATGCTGGCCTACGTTCTGATCAAGGCGCCGCCCAAGCAGGTCGGTGGCGTCATCGAAGAATTACGGCAGTTCCCGGGCATCGTCGAGGCGTGTGCCCTCTATGGCGAGAGCGATGCGATTGTCAAGATCGACGTGGCAACCCAGGCGGCGCTCGACGACCTGGTGATGAATCGGATCCATTCCCTCCCGGCGGTGGAATCGACCCGGACCTTCATCGTCGTGGGCGGAATGCACTGGGAGCGCAACACCGCCGAACAAGGAGGTTAACGGTGTACTTAGCAGAGAAGGCGCCCCTGGCGCGGCTTCGCGCCTACCAACGGGACCTGACCGGGCTGTATCTGGCGGCCCTGCACCGCCAGGATCAGCCGGAGGCCCGCCGGCTGTACGACCTGCGACGACGCGTGAGGCGGGCCATCTTGATCCGCGAGGAATGGGGAGAATCGGCGCTGCCGGCCACGGTCCCGACCGCGGCCTGACTCGGCGACGCCGCGCTGCGACTCGGTCCCCGGTGAGAGATGCGAGGATGTGCTGCGCACATCCAGCACATCCTCGCATCTCTCACCGGGGACCGAGTCGCAGCGCGGCGACGAGGCCGATGGACATGCCGGCGATGAAGCCGACGTCGGTGGTCACGGTGTGAGTGAAGCTGGCAGACGTGACCACGACGCCGGCCAGATACCCCACGGCCGAGCCCGCGATGGCGCCCGCCGCGCTCCCGGCGATGGCGCGCAGCCCCTGAGCGCGTACGCGCAAATAGACCTGCCGCCGCTCGGCATCGCAGTCCGTGCAGTACGGTCGTTGGCCACCTGGCAGGTGGCTATAATCGGCGACGGTGTGGCCGCGACAGAGCGCGCGTCCGCAGTTTGTGCATTGCTGCACGGCGATTTCCTCACACGCATCGACCTCACAACCGACTCGGGCGTTCACGACAGGACGCCTCCTGACTCCTCGTCCAGTATACCATCGCCTGGCTGCCCGCTCAAGGTCAAGCCTCTGCATGCTCGGTGGGTTGACAGCTAGGCAAGGCCCTACTAGAATCCCATCACCGAAATTGTTGCGTGATATCTTGAATTTGAAAGAGGGCACGATGCTGAAAGTGGGGATGATCGGCTGCGGGGACATCGCCCGAGCGCATGCCAACGCCTGGCTGACCCTCGGAAGCAAGGCGGTGATCACCGCCGTCTCGGACGTCGCCGAGGACAGCGCACAGGCGATGTCGCGGCGTGTCGGTGGGGCGACGGT
Source organism: Chloroflexota bacterium (assembly GCA_035534795.1). GTDB lineage: Bacteria > Chloroflexota > UBA6077 > FW602-bin22 > CADDYW01 > JAJPKB01. The sequence continues at coordinate 902 of DATLRG010000603.1, read as the reverse complement.
ACACAGCGACTACCGACGGCTGGTCGAAGACGCGGACGTGGACGCCGTCGACATCTGTTTGCCGCACCACCTCCACCGGGACGCGATCATCGCCGGTGCCCGCGCGGGCAAGCACGTCATCTGTGAAAAACCCCTCTGCCTCACGCTCGCCGAAGCGGAGGAGATCGCGGGTGCCGTTCGGGCGAGCGGTGTGACCATGATGTGCGCGCACAATCAGTTGTTCGATCCCGCGGTGCAGAAAGCCCGAGAGATGCTGGCCGACGGTGCGCTCGGGAAGATCTTCTTCGCGCGGACCTGTGACTGCTTCCGCCATACCAAGCCGCTCTCGGAGTGGGGCTGGCGAGCGGCTTCCAAGACGATGGGCGGCGGCTGCCTGATCGATACTGGCTACCATCCGAGCTACCTCTTGCTGAACCTGGTCGGACAGGAGCCGGTCGAAGTCTCCGCGGTCGCCGGCCGCTACTACATCTCGACCCTCGAGGGCGAGGACAGCGCGCTGGTGATCGTCCGCTTTGCCGACGGCGCCATGGGCGAGGTGCTCACCAGCTGGGCCTGGGATTGGCCAGACGGGTCCTGGCAGTTCCAGCTCATCGGCGAGAAGGGACAGTTGTTTGGACGCGGACGCAAGCTGCTGTTCAAGCCGAATGGCTGGCAGCCGGCGACGCTGGAGCTACCGGAGCGCAACAGCTTCGCCGCGGAGCTCGAGCATTTCGCCGACAGCCTGGCGGCTGGCAAGCAGCCAGTCAACACGTACGTCCACGGAACGCAGGTCCTGAAGCTGATCCTAGGAGCATACGAGGCAATGAACGCGAACACGGCGGTGTCGCTGGTCTGACTCGCGTGAGGGTTCTATCAGGCGGGGAACGAGGGTGAGGTGTGTGAAAAATTGGCCCGTAGGGCCA
>DATLRG010000602.1:0-3455 GCA_035534795.1 Chloroflexota bacterium | reverse complement strand
TCCCAGTGCAGGTTCAGGGGAGGTGTTCGGAGATAGCTGGTGGCAAAATGGCCGGCGGGGCCATTTTGCCACCAGCTACGTCCGAACACCTCCCGGCGAAAGAACTACAGTAAAGCCACGGTGAGGACTCCATCGCTGTGTTTGATTTGCTGCGCAAATCAAACACAGCGATGGAGTCCTCACCGTGGCATGACTATTGGTGAGAGAAACGACGTGGACCGAACGAGTGAACCGCGAGCTACCGGGGCCAACGCCCATCGAACGAGGATCGACGCGGCAGTATCGTCTGCCGAGCGACTCTGTCTTTACGCAGACGTGCTGGCGGACGCGCCCGGGCAAGCCTACCTGTCATTGCTGCGGACCCTGCTCGAATCCCACGACCGCGGCTTGATCCGACGCGGCGCGGCCCGCCTGTTCACCGTGCTGGCGGAGGCCACGGCGACCGGTCGGCCCGGCCCGGGCGATGCCTGGCAGCGCCATCTGCTCCACCGCGTTTTTTCGGACGAGAATCCTTTCAGCCGCGCCGCCCAGATCTGGACGTACGAGCAGATTCCCGCCGGTCTGCGCGAGGCCGCGCGGCGCGATCTTGTCGCGGTCGGTCGGCTGTTCGTCCTGAACGGCGCGCGCTTGAGTGGCGCCGTCGCGGACACCCTGGCCGAGATGCCAAGCTGGACCGATTTCGAAGCTCTCGGGCCAGACGGGCCGCCGGACCCACTGGTGGCGCGCTTTGCGAGTACGACCGACCTGGCCGAATGGGCCGATCTGCTGCCGGAGCTGGCCGCGCACTATCGCAGCCGCGGCGTCGGGCCGTTCGCCGGCTGCCGCGCCTTTCGCTGGTGCCATCATCCGAACGGCGGCCGCCTTGTGCCCATCGCGCGACCGGACCCGATTACCTTCGACGACCTGATCGGCTACGGCGATCAGCGGCAGACGGTGCGACGCAACACCGAGAACTTCTTGAAGGGATTGCCGGCGAACAACCTGTTGCTCTACGGCGACCGCGGGACCGGCAAGTCGTCCACCATCAAGGCATTGCTGAATGCCTACGCCGACCGGGGGTTGCGGTTGGTCGAGGTTGCCAAGGCAGGCCTCGCCGACTTCGCGCAGATCGTCGGAGTACTCGCCGGACGCCGCGAGCGCTTTGTGATTTTTATCGACGACCTGTCGTTCGACGAGAGCGAAGGGGACTACAAGGAGCTGAAAGCCATTCTGGAAGGCAGCATCGAGGCGCGCCCCGAGAACGTCCTGCTCTACGCGACGTCGAACCGGCGCCACCTGGTCCAGGAACGGTTCTCCGACCGGCTCGCGCCCGACGACGAGGTCCACGCGCAGGATACTCTGCAAGAAAAGCTCTCGCTCGCCGACCGCTTCGGCGTGACCGTGATCTTCACCATGCCGGACCAGGAGCAGTACCTCGAGATCGTGATCGGACTGGCAAAGCGGCGCGGCCTGGCGATCGACGCGGCGCGGCTGCGACGAGAGGCGCTCCAGTGGTCGGCCTGGAACAACGGCCGCTCCGGCCGCACCGCCCGCCAGTTCGTAGACGACCTGACCGCGACGCTGGCGACGTGACCAGTTGAGAAGTTGGCGGGGACTGAGGACTGAGTGAAGACGGCGTCGTCTTCACTCAGTCCTCAGTCCCCGTCAACTTCTCAACTCCGGGATGGTAGGCAGATTGACAGGGGGACATCGGGCAGGTAATGTATCGACCGGGAGGCAGCATGCACGAGCCGGCGGAGATACGCGGCGAGCGGGTGACACTCCAGCACCTGGTGCGTGCCGACGTGGACGAGATGGCAACGTGGCCGCGCTTCACTGAGCCACACCTCCAGTGGGCCAACCTCGACCTGACCTTTCCCGCCGACCGGGACGCGTACTTCGAGCGTGGCCGCACGAACGTGACTCGGCGCCGTTTCGCCGTGCGTGACGAGGCGGGTGAGCTGATCGGCACGGTTGGCCTGCGCAATCTCAATGTCCAGGCCGGCCAGGGAACGCTGGGCATCATCATTCGGGCGGATGCGGTGGGGAGAGGCTACGGTACCGACGCCATCCGATCGACGCTGCGCTACTCCTTCGAGTTTCTCGGACTGCGGCGCGTTCTCCTGGACGTCGCCGAGAACAACTATCGCGCCCAGCACGTGTACGAGAAGCTCGGGTTCATCACCATCGGGGAGCACCTCGGGCCGCAGGCGCTGACCTACACCGACATGGTGCTCTCGCGCGATGCTTACGACCGCCAGCAGCGACGGCGATACCTGTCCAACGCGCGAAGCGGCGAACGCTAGCCGGCTGTACGATCGCGAACATTTGTGCTATTATTCTGGCGACAGTGGCGGCGGACGCCGCGCCAGCCGTGGAAAATTAAAGTGGTAGGACGTGATGGATCGAGAGAAAGAGCGCGCGTTAGAGATCGCGATCGCTCAGATTGACAAGCAGTTTGGTAAAGGTTCGATCATGCGACTGGGAGAAGGAGGGCCGAGGCTGAACGTCGAGGCGATTTCCACCGGCGCCATCGCGTTAGACCTGGCTCTGGGGATTGGCGGCGTGCCGCGTGGCCGCATCACCGAGATCTTTGGTCCCGAATCGGCGGGAAAGTCGACCCTCGTTCAGCACATCATCGCCGAGTCGCAGCGCGCTGGCGGAGTCGCCGCCTACATCGACGCGGAGCACGCGTTGGACCCGACCTACGCCCGTCGCTGCGGCGTGAACATCGACGATCTGTACGTCTCGCAGCCCGACACGGGCGAGCTGGCGCTGGAGATCGCCGAAGCGCTGGTCCGCAGCAACGCCGTGGACGTGATCGCGGTCGACTCGGTGGCGGCGCTGACGCCACGCGCCGAGATCGAAGGCGAGATGGGTGATTCCCACGTCGGTCTGCAGGCGCGCCTCATGTCGCAGGCGCTCCGCAAGCTCACCGCGGCGATCGCTCACTCGCACTGTGCGATGATCTTCACCAACCAGCTTCGCGAGAAGATCGGGGTGATGTTTGGCAATCCGGAAACGACCCCGGGCGGCCGCGCGCTGAAGTTCTACGCGTCGGTCCGGCTGGAGATCCGCCGGGTCGAATCGATCAAGCAGGGCACCGACGTGATCGGCAACCGCACCAAGGTGAAAGTGGTGAAGAACAAAGTGGCGCCACCGTTCAAGGTCGCCGAGTTCGACATCCTCTTCACCGAGGGTATCTCGAAAGAGGGCGGGCTGATCGACGTCGGCCTGGCGCTGGGCATCCTGCGCAAGAGCGGCTCGTTCTTCAGCTACGGCGACACCCGCCTGGGCCAGGGCCGCGAGAACGCGCGCGAGTTCCTGCGCGAGAACGCCGCCGTCGCCCTCGAGGTCGAGCAGCAGATTCGCAGCAATCCCACGAATTACCAGGTCATGGAGCTGGATGGCGCGGTGGCCGCGGCGGAGTAGATGAGGCGAGGAGTTGGGACCGTGCTGATGGAACAGTGGCCCGA
>DATLRG010000601.1:0-3579 GCA_035534795.1 Chloroflexota bacterium | reverse complement strand
GACTTTGACGCGGCGGCTGATGTCGCGATACGTCTTGTCGATCGCTTCCTGAACTTGCTCCGGCGGAATCTCGATCCGTAAGAGCACTTTGCTTTGAGGAATTTTTTCCGCAGTGACCTTCACACTGTTCTCCAAGGTTGCGTTAGGCGGTGCATGGGTATGGCACGCGCAGATTATATCACAAAAGCGGGAAGCTCAGGACGGTGGCGAGGCATCGCGGCACCGCCGGGTCTGTTCAGAGGGACTCCGGTGCCGTACAATGGCGCTACCAGCCAGCGCTGCCCGATCGCGAGCGCCCCGACGCGCTGGCGTTCCAGACTGTCCAGGAGATCCACCGCCGATGAGTGATATCGAGATTCGCCCGCTGCGCTTGACTGAGATCGACCAGTTCACCGCGTTGAGCTACTACGCGTTCTCCGGCCGAACTCCCGACGAGCGGGCCGGAGACTTTGGCCGGCGTGCGGATCCCCAGCGGCAGGCGCTGGTGCTCGTCGAAGGTGGCGAGATCGCGTCGCAGCTTCTGATCAAAGACTTCGGTACGTGGTACGACGGCGTTCGTTTCCCCGCCGGCGGGTTGTCGAACGTGGCAACGGTGCCGGAAAAGGCGCGGCACGGCTACGCGGACAAGCTGCTTCGGGCAGCGCTGGCCTGGATGCGTGACGAGCTGGGGATGACCTTATCGACGCTCTACGCGACCGTGTATCCGCTGTACAACGGGCTCGGCTGGGCGCTTGCCGAGGATGGACTGCGCTACAGCGGTCCGCCCACGGCGTTCCGTCCGGCCAGCCATCTCCCGATCGATCCCGGCGGGCGGGTCGTCCGCCGCCAGGCGCGGCTCGACGACGTCGCCCTGCTCGAGCCGGTGTATCGCGTCTTCGCCCAGCCGCGGTCCGGCTACCTCGACCGGCCGCGCTGGTACTGGGAGGACACCGTCTTGCGGTACGAGAGCGCGACGCGACCCCGCTGGCTGGCCCTCTGGTATGGGTCCGATCAGCGGTTGGCTGGATACGCGTTGTACACTCTCGGTGGCACGCCGTTGAGTCCACGGCCCGAGTCGGAGCTCCGAGTGTACGAGGTCGTTTCGCTGCGACCGGAGGGGTATCACGCGCTGCTGACGTTTCTCTCCGCGCATCACCTCTGGAAGCAGATTCAGATCGACGGCGGGCGCGACGTTCCGTGGCGTTCGCTGGTCGCGAACCCCCACCAGCTGGAGGCGCAGGCAGACTTTGGACACCGCTTTCTGCTGCGCGTGGTCGACGTCCAGCGAGCGATCCGTCAGAAGGCCGTCCTGACGCAAGGCCCCGTGCCCGACGCTGCTGTCCGAGTCGTCGACGAGGCGGCGCCCTGGAATGACGGTACCTGGCTGATCGGCCAGCGGGGCGCTGCCTGGACCTGCGAACCGTCCGCCAACCGGGAAGCCGACGCGACCGTCGACGTCGCGACGCTGGCGCAGCTTTTCACCGGATTCCTACCGGTCCGCCAGGCCATTGACGTTGGGATGCTGCGCGCCAAAGACGAAGCGCGTGCGACGCTCGAAGCCCTCTTCGCGACGGCTCATCCACCGCACAGCGTCGACCATTTCTAATCCAGCAGCACGCCTCTCGTGCCCAAACGTCCCCCACCAATGGTACCCCGTCGCCGTGCCGCGGGCTGGCTGGCACGTCCTATACTTCTGGTGTTGCCGCGCTCGCGGACGCCTGACAACCGAGGCGCGACAACCGCACATTGTCGGAAGATCGTGGGGAGCGTGAGGTGTCGCCATGCGTGTCGTGACGGTGATGAACCAGAAGGGTGGAGTCGGCAAGACGACCACGACGCTGAATCTCGCGGCTGCGCTGCGAGAGGCGAGCTGGCGCGTGCTCGTCGTCGATTTCGACCCGCAGGGTAGCCTCACGACGTGTTGTGGGGTGAGCGATCCGGATCGACTGGGCCCCGGTCAGACCGTCGCCGACGCCGTCCTGACGACGGTCCACGGACCCTGCTCCCGGCCGGTTTCGTTGCGCGACGTCATCGTCAAGACCCGTGCCGGCATTGATCTGGTCCCGTCCAGTCAACAGTTGGCCACGGCGGAGGCGGCGTTGTACACCGTCTACGGGCGAGAGTACGCGCTGCGGGACACGCTGGCCGACGCGCAGGACGACTACGACGTGGTCATCGTCGACAGCGTTCCGACCTTCGGACTGCTCGCGGTCAACTGCCTGGCCGCGGCGGATGGGCTGATCATCCCGGTGCAGGCGGAGTACCTCGCCGTCTACGGCCTGGCCCAGCTTCTCCAGAACGTTGCTCTGGTGCGCGAGCGCCTGAACAGCCGCCTCGACATCTGGGGCGTTCTCTTGACCATGGTCGACGGACGCACGCGTCACTGCCGTGAGATCGTGAACGCGGTACGCGAGACGTTGCCGGGGCAGGTCCCGGTGTTCGCAACGCAGATTCCGGTCGACGTGAAGCTGAAGGAAAGCTCGCGAGCCGGCGTCAGCGTTCTCGCGCACGATCCGGTGAGTCGCTCTGCCATCGCCTATCGCGGTCTGGCCGTCGAGGTGGCATTGTATCTGAAGGGTCTGCCGATCCCAGTCTCAGTCGACGCCGCCGTGGACGACGCCGCCGAACCTCCAGAACCACCACTCTCGACGGACTCGATCGACGAGATGTCGACGGCATCGATCGAGCAGACAGCGGCGACCGCTCTATCCGAACGCACCGCGGGCTCGATCTGTCTGGCGACCCGATTGGGTCCGCGCCTGGAGCTGCCGACGGATTCAGCCTGGGACCGTGTAGATTCAACCATCAACGGCGTTCGCCCGAGCCTCGTCCGCCTGCCGTCGGTTCGGCTGCCTGATACGACGTACCCTCAACTGGTGGACGACGACCGACGCAACGGACTTGACGCCCACCACGCGCTCGTAGAGATCGGACGGCCGGAGCACCTGGAGGCGTCGCCGGTCGCCCGGCTGAGTCCGTTGGCGCCAGGTCCCTCCTCCGATCCCCACGAAGGACTCGGCGGGTTCTCCGGACCAGAGTCGGCGGCGAACGGCACGCACGTCCACGTTGGCCGGTCCTTTAAGCGTCGGCCGCGCGTCCTCGCCTGGCCGACGTGAGCTCGAACTCGGAGCGAGGTGATCGCGCAGCGCGCGTCATCGCCGAGAACGGCGCCGTGGCTTGATCCGTCATCACGGATGGGAGAAATCATGAGCGTGATCCAGCAGGCGATGGTCCGCGTACAGACCAGAGGGCGCATCACGGTGCCGTCCGACGTGCGCAAGAAGCTAAATCTTCGCCACGGAGACGTGGTGACTCTCGTTCAGACGCCGCGTGGTGTGCTGTTGACCTCGTCGCCACTGCCGTTCCTGGAGGTGCTTGGCTTTCTTACACCAGCTTCGTCCGACCTTGGCGCGATCGGTCGTGACCCTGGCGAGGCGGTGCCAGCTGACAGCCGCGGCATCCTCAACATGCGCAAGCTGGGAGATGCGTTGCGCGCCCGGCTTCGGGAGCCGGTGGCGGCAGGACGGTAGCTTTTCCCCTCCCGTGCGGTCCATCCGTCACGCGGGGGCAGAACGCAGAGTCGTCACGGGGTGATCCTGG
>DATLRG010000600.1:0-7652 GCA_035534795.1 Chloroflexota bacterium | reverse complement strand
TGGCTGTTTTCAAGACAGCTGCCATCAACCGCTCGGCCACCTCTCCTATCAATATCATGGTAGCCCGGCCGCGGCGCCGGTGTCAAGCAGCCGCCCGCGCGTTATGCCGCTCGCGTTTGTGAGATTGCTACGACCTGTGTTATAATCGGTGCGTTACGACTGGAAAGATAAAACCGTCTCGTCACCAGATAGCCGCGCGGGGAAGGGCCGAAGTCACGTGCCTCCCGCTGCGCCGAGGACTGGTGGTTCGCGGATCTAGGAAAGGAGAACGCGGCATGCCGCTGGAGAAAACCCAGAAAGCCGCAATTGTCGAAGAGTATCACGTTCACCCGACGGATACCGGGTCCCCAGAAGTTCAGGTGGCTCTGCTGACGGAAAGAATCAATCAGCTGATCGAGCACCTGAAGGTCCACAAGAAAGACCACCACTCGCGACGCGGCCTGCTGATGCTGGTCGGCCAACGTCGTCGCCACCTCCGCTATCTGACACGACAAAAGGGTGGTCGGTACCAGGACATTATCAATCGCCTTGGCTTACGTAAGTAGTTCTCGAAGCATGCGATATAAGAAACCCAGGGAGAAACGCCCTGGGTTCTTTCCTATTCAGGGAGGCTAAAGACCCGATGGTACACCAGTTTGAGACCACGGTCGGCGGCCGGGTGCTCACGATCGAAACCGGAAAGTTGGCTGGTCAGGCGAATGGTGCGGTGACCGTCCGTTATGGAGAAACCATCGTCCTCGCCACCGCGACCGCGGCCCGTGAGCCTCGTCCCGACGTGGATTTTTTCCCGCTCACCGTCGACTATGAAGAGCGACTGTACGCGGCGGGAAAGATTCCGGGCGGCTTCTTCAAGCGTGAAGGGCGCCCAACCGAACAGGCGATCCTCACCTGCCGGTTGACCGATCGCCCGATCCGCCCCTTGTTCCCCAAAGGTTTCCGCAACGACGTTCAGGTGATCGTGACCGTCCTCTCGGCCGATCAAGAGAACGAACCGGACATTCTCTCGGTCATCGGCGCGTCTGCCGCGCTGACCGTCTCGGACATCCCCTTCGACGGTCCGGTTGGCGCCGTCAAGGTTGGCTACATCGATGGCGAGCTCGTGATCAATCCGGTCGCTTCGCGCTTGGCCGAGAGCCAATTAGAGCTCGCGATTGCCGGCACCCACGATGCGATCGTGATGGTCGAAGCCGGCGCGAACCAGGTCTCCGAGGAGGTGCTCCTGCGGGCGCTCAAGCTCGGCCACGAGGCCATCCAGGGGATCGTCGCGCTGCAGGACCAGCTACGAGCGGCGGTGGGCAAGGCCAAGTTCTCCTACACCGTGAACGAGCTGCCGAAACAGTTCGAGGAAGCTGTCGCCCAGGCAGTGGGCGATCGGATCGGACCGGTCATCTACCAGCGCGAAAAGCAGGACCGTGAGGCCGCGCGGAAGCAGTTGATCGCGGACGTCGTGGCGATGTTGGGCGAGGGGACGAAGCCCAAGGAGGTCGCGCAGGTCGTCGAAGAGCTCGAGTTCAAGGAAGTTCGCTCGGCGATCCTCGACGAGGGCAAGCGGCCCGATGGTCGCGATCTGACGACGATCCGCCCGCTGGCGTGCGAGGTGGGCCTCCTGCCGCGGACGCACGGCTCTGGCCTCTTTACCCGCGGTCAGACCCAGGTGCTGTCGATCGCGACGCTCGGCAGCACCGCCGACGAGCAGGTCATCGACGGTCTCGGCGTGGAAGAGTCGAAGCGGTTCATGCATCACTACAACATGCCGCCGTTCAGCGTCGGCGAGGTGCGCCGCGTGGGCTCGCCCGGACGACGCGAGATCGGGCACGGGGCGCTTGCCGAGCGCGCGTTGTTGCCGGTTATCCCAACCACCGACGAGTTCCCCTACACGATTCGCCTCGTCTCCGAGGTCGTCAGCTCGAACGGCTCGACCTCGATGGGTAGTGTCTGTGGAAGCATCCTGGCGCTGATGGACGCCGGCGTGCCGATCAAGGCGCCGGTCGGCGGTATCGCGATGGGCCTCGTCACCGACGAACAGGGCCGCTTCGCGATTCTCACCGACATCCAGGGGATCGAGGATCATCTCGGCGACATGGACTTCAAGGTCGCCGGTACGGCCACGGGCGTGACCGCGTTGCAGATGGACATCAAAGTCAAGGGGCTCAGCTACGAGATCCTGGAGAAGGCTCTGACGCAGGCCCGCGAAGCGCGGCTGTTCATTCTGGAACGCATGCTGGAGGCGATCGCCGAGTCTCGCACCGAGTTGTCGCCGTTCGCTCCACGCAGCTACCGGACCAAGATCCCGGTCGAGAAGATCGGCCAGTTGATCGGGCCCGGCGGCAAGAACGTTCGTGGCCTGCAGGACGAGCACAACGTCAAGATCGACATTCAGGACGATGGCACCGTCTTCGTGTCGTCGGTGGACGCCGAGGGTGCGCGCCGCGCGCTCAACGCCGTCGAGCGCTTCACCCGCGACGTGGAGATCGGTGCGGACTATCTCGGCAAAGTGTCCAGGATCATGAATTTCGGCGCGTTCGTCGAGATCTTTCCTGGGAAGGAAGGATTGGTCCCGCTCGCCGAGATGGCCGAGTACCGCGTGACACGTCCCGAGGACGTCGTCAGCGTTGGCGATGAGATCATGGTCCGCGTGATCGAAATCGATGCCCGGGGTCGGATCAATCTGTCTCGACGAGCCGTACTCGAGGGAACGCCAGCCCGGCCACCCTCCGGAGCGCCAGCCGGCCCTCCACCGTTTCGCGGCGGTGCGCCGGTCGGAGGACCGCCGCGCTACGGCGAGCGACGACCGCCCGCCAGTCGCCCACCCGGTGACGCTGGCCGCCCGGGACCCAGCGGCGGCGAACGTCGTCCCCCGCCTGGCGACGGGCACGACGGCACCCGGCGCCCCCTCGGCCCGAAAAAGTGGTGATCGGCGAGTGAAGAGTGATAAGTGACAAGTGGTAGGTGATGAGTGATGAGGAGATCGGATCCCCTCATCACTCATCACCTACCACTTGTCACTTATCACGTGCCACTCTTCACTCTTCACTCGTATGTTACAATTTGATGAATGCCGGTGGCCCCGGCGCCAGACAGATTTTCAGCTAGACTGAGTATGTATGCCAACCAAACGCGACTACTACGAGGTGCTCGGGGTTTCGCGCGGCGCGACCGAGGACGAGATCCGGAAGGCGTACCGGAAGCTTGCCTTTCAGCTTCATCCGGATCGGAATCCCAGCCCTGATGCCGATGTCAAATTCAAAGAGATCAACGAAGCCTACGAGGTGCTGAGCGATACTCAGCGCCGGCGTGAGTACGACCAGTTCGGCCATCAAGGGGCAACTGCTGGCGCGGCTGGCTTCGGCGGCTTCTCGGGGTTTGGCTTCGACGAGATCTTCGAGACCTTCTTTGGCGGCGGCACCCGGACCGCGGGTGGCAGGCGCACGCAACGGGGCTCGGATCTTCGCGTCGACCTCACGCTCACCTTTGAAGAGGCCGTGTTTGGCTCCGAGAAGACGGTCGAGGTCCCGCGTTGGGAACGCTGCGCGCGCTGCAGCGGCAACGGCGCCGAGCCGGGAACCCAGCCGAGTCGCTGCCCCACCTGCAATGGCACCGGCGAGATCCGCCGCGTCCAGCAGTCGGTGATCGGCCAATTCGTCAGTGTGACCGTGTGCGATCGCTGCCGCGGTGAAGGGCGCGTGATCCTCACGCCGTGCTCTGAGTGCCGTGGGACCGGTCGCGTCCGTTCTTCTCACCGTGTGCTGGTCTCCATCCCCGCGGGCATCGACGACGGCCAGCAGATTCGTCTACCCGGCGAGGGCGAGACGGGTCTTCACGGCGCTCCCTCGGGCGACCTGTACGTGGCGGTCTCCGTCACGCCGCACCAATCTCTCAAGCGCCAGGGCGTCGATCTCGTCTACGACCTGGCCGTGAACGTGGCGCAGGCTGCTCTCGGCGACGACGTTGAAGTTCCCACCCCGGAAGGGCCCCCGACGCGGGTCAAGGTCCCGAGTGGTACGCAGGCAGGACGCGTGATTCGCCTGAAGGACCACGGGGTGCCACACCTGCGGGCTGGCGGTCGCGGCGATCTCCTCGTCCGCGTGCGGGTCACGGTCCCTCAGCACCTGACCGACGAACAGCGCGACCTCTTCCAGAAGCTCGCGAAGACGCTCGGCCCCGAGCCGCACGAAGACAAAGGCTTCTTCGACAAAGTCAAGGAAGTCTTCGGCGGGGAGTAGCAAACGTGCGCTGGCTTGAGCTTTCCTCCCGCGTCGACGGGGAGGCGGTCGAGGCGGTGAGCGAGGTCTTCTCGCGAGTCGCCCCTGGGGGCGTGGCCGTCGAGCCGGACCTCCAGCCCGGTGCCGACGACGGCTTTTCACTCGGCTCCCTCGCCACCGTTCGCGCGTACGTCCCGCTCGACGATCAAGCGCAACAGAAGCAGCAGTTGGTCCAGGAAGCGCTCTGGCACCTCAACGCGATCTGGCCAGTCGGCGCGCTCGACGTCCACGAGGTGGCCGAAGAGGACTGGGCGACCTCCTGGAAGCAGCACTATTCCACGTTCCGCGTCGGACAACGCATCGTCGTCCGTCCATCCTGGCTCGATTACGAGCCCCTCCTCGACGACGTGGTCGTCTCGCTCGATCCGGGCGCTGCGTTCGGCACCGGGCTCCATCCGACCACCCGGCGCTGCCTCGAGGTGCTCGAAGCCATCGTCCGGCCAGGCGACGAGGTCCTCGACGTCGGCACCGGCTCCGGCATCCTATCGCTGGCGTCCGTGGGACTCGGTGCTCGGCGAGCCCTGGCGACTGACGTGGACCCTATCGCGGTCGGCGCGGCGCGTGCGAACGTGTCTCTCAGCGTTGCCGACGGTCGAGTTGCCGTCGCGCTGGGCAGCGTGGACGCGGTGCCGTCCGGGCACACCTTCGACATCGTGGTCGCGAACATCATCGCCCGGGTGATCCTCGAGCTCGCCGAGCCGCTGGTCGAGAGGGTGCGGCCCGATGGGTACCTCGTCGTCGGCGGGATTATCGCCGATCGCGCCGAAGAGGTTGTCGAGGAGCTCCGACGCCGGGGCCTGGTCGTCGAGCGCTTCGTCGACGGCGACTGGGTCACCCTTCTCGGGCGGCGGCCCAGGACCACCTGACGTGCATCGCTTCTTCGTCTCCCCCAACAGCATGACGCGTGGGCGCATCGAATTCGCCGCCGAGCAGTCCCACCAGATCGCGACGGTTCTGCGACTGAAGGTCGGCGACCGCGTGGCCGCACTGGACAATGCCGGCTGGATCTACGACGTCGCGCTGACGGAGCTGACTCCGGTCGCCGTCTCCGGCGCGGTCCAGTCGAAGCGCCTGGTCCCGAACGAGCCGCGACTGAAGCTGACCCTCTACCCGGCGCTTCTGAAATCGGATAAGCTAGAGTTCGTGTTCCAGAAGTGTACCGAGATCGGGGCCAGCGGGTTCGCTCCGATCATTTGCGATCGCTGCAGCGTGGGTTCGGTCGTCTCGGAAAACCGGCAGGCCCGCTGGGAGCGGATTATCGTCGAGGCTGCCGAGCAGAGCGAGCGTGGGCGGCTGCCCCAACTGCTGCCCGCCACCGTGTTCCCCCAAGCGTGCGAGCAGGTACATGCCCGCGGCCTGTCATTCATCGCGTGGGAGCGTGGGGAACGGCCCAGCTTGCGGGCTGAGATGTCCAGCCGCCTCGGCTCGTCGGTCGGGACGCGGCCGTTCGCGATGAACCTGTTCGTCGGCCCAGAGGGCGGCTTCACCGACGCCGAGATCGAGCTCGCCGCCTCGTACGGCATCATTCCAGTCGGCCTCGGCGCGCGCATTCTGCGGGCCGAGACGGCCGCCATCGTGGGAACGACCCTGGCGCTCGCGGGCGCGGGAGACCTGGAGTAGGACCGAGATGTCTCATCGATCGAATCGAACCGTGGCCTTGACCACGCTCGGCTGCAAAGTGAATCAGGCCGATTCCGACGAGTGGTTGCGTCAGTTTGGCGCGCGCGGCTACGAAGTCGTCGACTTCGACTCGGTCGCCGACGCTTACGTCGTCAACACCTGCACCGTGACCCACGTCGCCGATCGAAAGTCTCGGCAATTGCTGCGTCACGCTCGGCGGCAGAACCCGGCCGGTCTGGTGGTCGCGACCGGCTGCTACGCGTCGGTCTCCCCGGACGAGCTCGCCCGCATGGTCGAAGTCGACCTCATCGTGGGCGACAAGGACAAGCCCCGCCTGGTCGATCTGGTCCACCAGGCGCTGGAAGGCGAAGAAGAGCAGCCGCTCGAAGCGATGGCGGGTGCGCTGCGTGTGTTCGGGCCACGCCACCGCGCCTTCGTCAAGGTATCGGATGGCTGCGACAAGTTCTGCGCCTTCTGTATCGTTCCCTATGCCCGCGGCCGGACGCGGAGCTCGGCGCCGGACGACGTGATCCAGCGGATTCAGACGCTCGTCTCGGCCGGATTCCGCGAAGTCGTCTTGACCGCGGTTCACATGGGCAACTACGGCGACGATCTCACCCCGTCCACGACGCTGCGCGCGCTCATCCGACGGGTCCTGGATGAAACAGCGGTTGAGCGCTTGCGGATCTCCTCGATCGAGCCGGAAGATTTTGACGATCAGCTCCTCACGCTCTGGACCGACCGGCGCCTCTGCCGACACTTTCACCTGGCTTTGGATAGCGGCTGCGACGCGACACTACGACGGATGCGCCGACGCTACCTCTCGGCCGATTATCGCCGGCTCCTCGAGCGGGTCCGCGAGGTCGTCCCCGACGTCGCGATCACGACCGACGTGATGGTCGGCTTTCCGGGCGAGACGGATGAGGAGTACGCGATCAGCCGCGCGTTTGTCGCCGCGCGACGCTTCGCGATGATTCACGTCTTCCCGTACTCCTCGCGCCGACGTACCACCGCCTCGAAGCTGCCGAATCAGGTCGATCCCGAGACCAGGCGGCGGCGCACCGACGACATGCTTGCCATTGCGTCGGAGAGCACCCGGCAGTTCCGCCAGGGGTTCGTCGACAGAGTTGTCTCGGTCCTGTTCGAGGGAAGCTCCAGGGCCGCGGACGGGCAGACGGTCTGGGAAGGGCTGACCGACAACTACCTTCGCGTCAGGGTCACCGGCGACGCCCGGCTCACGAACGCGATCGTCGACGTATACGTCGATTCCGTCGCGGAGGACGGCCTGGTCGGGCACGTCATTGGCGAGATTCCCCGGGTACCCCCCGCGAGTATCATCCCGTTAACGCTAACCTCCGTCAGCAGGTAGTTGAAGGTGGGCCGGTGATGGCATCGTGCATCTTTTGTGAGATTGGCGCTGGGCGAATACCAGCGCAAGTCGTTTACAGCAGCCCCGACGTCACGGCATTTCGAGACATCAACCCCCAGGCGCCCACGCACGTTCTGGTCATTCCGAATCGACACGTGACGTCGGTCGCCGAGATCGGGGCCGCGGACGCGCCGTTGCTGGCGCGCCTGTTCGAAGTCTCCAACGCGCTCGCGCGGCAGGAAGGGCTGGCCGAGGAGGGCTACCGGATCGTCACGAACTGCGGATCACATGGAGGTCAGACGGTACCTCATCTACACTTGCACCTGCTCGGTGGTCGCCAGATGACCTGGCCGCCGGGCTGAGCGAGGATCTCCAGGTTGTCGTGTGGGCACCCACGGGGT
>DATLRG010000599.1:0-14500 GCA_035534795.1 Chloroflexota bacterium | reverse complement strand
ATCCCTACCGACGACCACACGTCAAAAAATCTCCTGAAGGGCTGTGAGCAACCGATCGGTCTGCTCGGGACGCCCGACGGAAATGCGCAGGCTATTTTCCAGGCGTGGGCTGTTGTAACGGCGGACCAGAATCGCGCGTGCGGCGAGGGCGGTCTGCACCTGCGCCGCCGCTTTGCCGACCAGGTCGCACAACAGGAAGTTCGCGTCGGACGGATAGGGTTTGAGGTAGCCGGTGGCAGCCAGGCCATCCTGGAGGCGCCGACGCTCGGTCAGGATGCGTTCGAGGTTGGACTGGAGGTACACGAGATCGTTGAGCGAGGCGAGGCCCGCGACTTCTGCCGCCTGGCTGACGCTATACGGCGGCTTCAGGCTTAGCGCGACCGGTACGAGCGATGCCGGAAAGACACCATAGCCGAGGCGGAGGCCAGCCAGCCCGGCCCACTTGCTGAACGTCCGCAGGACGATCAGGTTCTCGGGCCCGGCCTCCAACAGGTCCAGCGCCGTCCGTCCGCAAAACTCGAAGTATGCTTCGTCGACGACCACGACGATGTCGAGAGCGAGTAACCGGCGGATCACCTCGACGGGCGTGGCGTTGCCGGTCGGGTTATTCGGCGATGCAACGAAGCAGACTTTGGTTCGGTCGTTCACCGCCGCGACGATCCGCTCCGGCTCGATCTCGAACCGCGGCCCCCTCTCGACCACGTGGTAGTCTGCACCGACGGCCAGCGCGGCGGTGGCGTAGTACCCGAACGTTGGGCCAGCGCTGATCACCCGGTCGCCCGGTTCGACGAACAGGTGCAGAATCAACTCGATCAACTCGTCGGAGCCGTTGCCGACGACGATCTGCTCGGCCGGCGCGCCGGCGTACAGACTCAAGCGCTCACGGAGCACGCGATGCAGCGGGTCGGGGTAGACGTGATACCAGTTATAGGTCCGTAACGCCTCGATAACACCTGGCGAGCACCCGTAAGGGTTTTCGTTCTGATCGAGCTTGAGCACGTCCCGCGGATCGACGCCCACCGCTCGCGCGAAGTCCTCGAGTGGCTGGGGCGCCGGGTACGCCACGAGGCGACCGGCATCCCTCCGGAGCAGTCGACGGATGTCCGATCCAATCTGTGCCATCGTCAGTCCGCATCGCCTCCCTGTCGCAAGCGAATCGCCGCGGCGTGTCCGTGCAATCCCTCGGCCTCGGCGAGGGCGACCGCGGCCGGACCGATCTGCTGGAACGTCGCCCGCGACACGTCGAAGATGCTCGAAACCTTCAGAAAGTCGAAGACACTCAACGGCGAGGCGAACCGAGCGGTCCCTCCGGTGGGCATGACGTGGCTTGGTCCGGCGGTGTAGTCGCCGATTGCCTCGATCGAGTGATGTCCGAGAAAGATGCCACCCGCGTTGCGCACGCGTGGCAACTGCGACCAGGCGTCGCGAATGGTGAGGCAGAGGTGTTCTGGCGCGAACTCGTTCGCGAGATCGACCGCCGCGTCGATCGTCGGTGCGATCACCGCCGCGCCATTGGTGCGCAGCGACTCCGCGATGATCGCGCGGCGAGGCAGGTCGACGATCTGACGCTCGACCTCGGCGGCGGTCGCCGCGGCGATGCCGCGGAAGTTGGTGATCAGAAGCGCCGTGGCCATCGGGTCGTGCTCGGCCTGCGCCAGGAGATCGGCCGCGAGCGCGACGGGCGAGGCGCTATCGTCGGCGACGAGGAGCGTCTCGGTCGGGCCCGCCAGCTGGTCGATCCCGACGAGGCCGAAGATCTGGCGTTTCGCGGTCGTGACGAAGATGTTGCCCGGTCCCACGACCTTGTCCACGGCTGGAATGGTCTCGGTCCCAAACGCCAGAGCGGCGATCGCCTGAGCTCCTCCGACCCGGAAAATGCGATCGATGCCGGCCACGCGCGCGGCCCCGAGGACCGCGGGGTGCGGCAGACCGTCGGCCGCCGGCGGCGTACAAAGAGCGATCGACCCGACGCCGGCCACGCGCGCGGGAACGGCGGTCATCAGGACGGTCGACGGATAGACTGCCCGGCCGCCTGGAGCGTAAATGCCCAGCCGAGCGAGCGGCCGGAACGTCTGGCCAAAGATGCTGTCGCCGTCGACGTCGATCCAGCTTCGCGGCATGGCGCGTTCGTGGAAGCGGCGGACCCGGCTGGCCGCGAGCTCCAGCGCGTCGCGCGTGGCGCGCGGCAGGCTCTCCCAGGCGCGATCTATCTCTGAAGCGGAGACCTCGAGGGAATCCAGGCTGAGGCCGTCGAAAGCCAGCTCGAAACGGCGCACGGCGCTGTCACCCTCGGTGCGCACCGCCGCGAGGATCTCCCGCACCACCTCTTCGGCGTTGAGCTCTGCCCCGAACACCTGACGGTTTCGTTCGCGTACCGCGGCCGGCAGCGGTACCTCTTCCGATGGCTTCCGCCGCAGCACGGTCGCCCGCGCGGTTTGGAGGTCGTCGAAAATTCGCAGTAGCACGAGCGTTCTTCTCTACTTCTTCCTGCTGGATAATCGGCCGCGGCGACCGCCGCACGGCCCATGGTAGCACAGGCCGGGAGCCATGGCCACCCCTGTGGTATAATTTCGCCGTTCCATCGAAAGCAAAGCCACGGTGAGAGGTATCTCTCACCGTGGCCTTACCATAGCAACCGGAGTTAACAGGATCATGAAGGCAACGCCGCAGGTGCTCAAGGGGATGCGCGATTTTCTCCCACCGCGGATGATCCTGCGGCATTACGTCATCGATCAGCTTCGACGCGTCTTCGAGCGCTTTGGCTTCGAGCCGATCCAGACCCCGGCGATCGAGTATGCCGAGACACTGGAAGGAAAGTTCGGCGAAGACGCCGACAAGCTGATCTACAAGTTCGAGGACCGGGGTGGGCGCAGTGTTGGCTTGCGCTACGACCTGACCGTTCCGCTGGCGCGCGTCGTCTCGATGTACCCCGAGATCGTCAAACCCTTCAAGCGCTATCAGATCGCACCATCGTGGCGGGCGGAGCGTCCGCAGAAGGGGCGCTACCGCGAGTTCTACCAGTGTGACGTGGACATCGTCGGGTGTACGAGCTCGGCCGCCGACGCCGAGGTGGTGTCCGTCGCCTATCAGGCGCTGCGACAGCTCGGGTTCAAGCGGTTTCAGGTGCTGATCAACAACCGCAAAATCCTGCATGGCATCGTCGCCAAGCTGGGGATCTCCGAGGCCCAAGCGCCATCGATCTGGCGCGCGGTCGACAAGTGGGATAAGATCGGTCCGGCGGGTGTCCGGTCTGAACTAGCCGCGGCAGGCATCGCGAGTGAGACGATCGAGCAGGTCTTTGGTCTCCTGGAACCACCCGCGGATGGGCAGCCCATTCTAGCCGCCCTGGCGGAGCGCTTGGATGGCGTGCCGATGGCGGTCGAAGGCATCGTCGAGCTAGAACAGATCATGAGCTACCTGAGCCTCGCCGACGTCCCGTCCGAGTTCTGCCGGGTCGACCTCCACATGGTCCGCGGGCTGGACTATTACACCGGCCCGATCTTCGAGATCGTCGTGGCCGAGCCCCGCATTGGGAGCATCGCGGGCGGCGGTCGGTACGACCGCCTGATCGGACTGCTCGGACCGGTCCAGCATCCTGCCGTGGGCATTTCTCTCGGACTGGATCGACTGATCGACGTGATCGACGAGCTGGGGATGGCGCCGGCCGAGGTGCGTAGCACGGTTACCGAAGTGCTGGTCACCGTCTTCGATTCGTCGCTGCTGGGCGAGTCACTTGCCGTCGCGGCGAGTCTGCGCGCGGCCGGGATCAACACCGAAGTGTACCTGGGATCGGAAAAGCTCGCACACCAGCTCCGGTACGCGAGCCGTAAGAACGTGCCGCTGGTCATCATCGTGGGGCCGGAGGAGGCCAGTCGCGGCGTGGCGATCGTCCGCAACATGGCGTCCGGTCGGCAGGAGCAGGTCGACCGTGGTGCGCTGCTGAGCGCGATCCAGGCCGGCATCGACGAGCAGGTCCCTTCTGCGCCCGGAGAGGTGTCTTAGAAGTTATCTCGACACTGTTGTTTGGGCGCCCCGGGGCGCCCAAACAACAGTGTCGAGATAGTTACTTAACACAATGTCCAATTGACAAAGTGGTCGTACGCCTGTAGGATGCCTCTCAAACAGAGGCCATCCACCTTTTGGGCTGGATCCGATCAGGCTGGCCGTTCGTGGCGGCGAGATGGTAGTGTGACGAGAGTGGCTGGAGAGTCCCAGGGGCAGGCCGAGCCCGACGTCGTGCCGGCGGTCCTGGCCGCGGCTTCGGCCCTGTCCGGGGAACACGCCGCGGCGATGCTGCGCCTGTATGAGAAAGTCCGACAAGCACACCAGGGGAATCTCGCTCGATTGCGTGACGTCGAGGCCCAATTGGAGGACGTCTCGCATCGAATCGGGTCGATGCGCACCATCCCGATCAACTCGCTGGACCCCCAGCAAGTGCTCGATCTGTTGGAATTGGAAGACCGGCTTCAGCCACTCTCGCAGCAGCAGGAGTGGCTGGCGGAGCAACTGGTGCTTGAAGCGTCCGCCGGACGGAAGATCCAGGCCGTGGTCCATCAGGCGGAACTCGCGGCCGCGTATCTGGGAGGGTCGCTCGGGGAAGGAGGGGGCATCACCGACCTTGCCGAGCTCGCCGAGTTCCAGATGTTGCAGGCTCACGAAGACGAGCGCCGGCGCCTCGCCCGCGACATCCACGATGGTCCGGCTCAGGTCCTGGCGAACGCCGTGTTCGGCCTTGAATGGTGCAAGCGGATGCTCGATCGCGATCCGTCCCAGCTCGCGGCCGAACTCGAGAACATTGAGCACGACCTGCGAACCGGTCTCGACGAGGTCCGTCAATGCATCTACGACTTGAGTCCGGTCTCGTTCAGCGAAGTGGGTCTCGGCTTGACGCTCCGTCGCTATCTCCACAAGTTCAACGAACGCACCGGCATCCTCGCGGACCTGTCGATCGAGTCCGAGTTGGACCGACTGACCGCGCAAGTCGAGATCGGCGTTTTCCGCATCATCCAGGAAGCGCTCCAAAATGTGCGCAAGCACAGCCGTGCGAGAACGGTTCAGGTGACGGTCGTTCGGGAGGATGCGCTGTTGCGCGTCGTGGTCGAAGACAACGGTGTCGGGTTCGAGCGCTCGGCGTCGCCAACCGGCGGCGCGCACTTCGGGATGGTCAGCATGAGCGAACGAGCGCGGCTTTTGCACGGGGAGCTCGGAATCGACAGTAAGCCAGGGAGGGGCACGCGCGTCTCCTTTACCGTCCCCTTGAGTGAGCTCACCGACGACATGTAGCGGCGGGCGCTGGCTGGCGCGTGATGCGACCGAGTGGTGAAAAATTGGGGGTGACCCAGCCGTGGACAAGATCCGGGTTTTGATCGCAGACGATCATCCGATCTTCCGTCAAGGAATCCGACGTATTCTCGAGGCCGAGCCGGATATCGAGGTGGTGGCGGAAGTCGCCGATGGCAAACAGGCGATCGGCCTTGCCCGTGCTCTGGCACCGGATATCGTTCTCGTCGACGTCCACATGCCGAATGGTGACGGCATGGAGGTGGCGCGCACGGTCAAGCTTCACCTACCGCGTACGGCGGTGATCTTGCTCACGGCGTATGACGACGAGGAGCAGCTCTTCCAGGCGATCAAGGTTGGTGCCGCGGCTTTCTTCCTGAAGGACGTGCGTCCCGACGAGCTGCTCGACGGAATCCGTCGTGCGAGCACCGGCGAGTACCTGATCAACGAGAGCGTTCTGACGCGGCCTCTGGTCGCCTCGCGAGTGCTGAAGCAGTTCCGCGATCTCAGCATGGTTGGTCAGGAGATCGAGCCGCTCTTCGTCCCCCTGTCGGCGCGGGAAATCGAAGTGCTCGATTATATCGCCCGAGGAAACAGCAACAAGGAGATCGCGCGTGCGCTGAAAATCTCGGATCAGACAGTCAAGAACCACATCACCTCGATCCTGCGAAAGCTCGCGGTGAACGACCGCACCCAGGCAGTGGTTTACGCGCTCCGGCGCGGCTGGATCAAGATGCAGGAGCTCTGATGGCAGCGGTGGACCAGAACGTCGGTGAGGCCGATCATCTAACGGCGGACGTTCTCAAGTTCAAAGTCGAGCAAGACAACGAGCTCGAGGAGATCGAGTCGCTGATCCGTCAGACCAGCGCCGAGATCGATCACCTCCAACCCGAACGAAACGACATCTCCCGCAAGCTGCGGGAGATGGAGAGTAATATCGAGCAGTTTTCCCGCACGGACATCCGTCGCATGTACAATCTGGTCCAGGAAGCCAGCATGCGACTCTTCATGATGCAAAGCCAGCTCGAACAACTACAGTACAAACAGAAGCTCTTGCAACGCTCGGTGACGGTTTTCGAGAAAGTGCTGTCGACCTCCGCGGCGCTGGCCACGATCCCGGTGGAGCCGACTCCGATGCTGGCCATGGCGGGGCCGGACCTGGCGCGTGCCGTCATCGCCGGCAGAGAAGTCGAACGACGTGCCCTGGCGCACCAGCTTCACGACTTCACCGCGCAGCTTCTCGCGAGCCTGGTGCTGCGCGCGCAAATCTGCGAGCGCGCGGTCGAGGTAGACCAGGCCCGGGCCCGCGAAGAGTTGCGGCTTCTGCGAGAGGCGTTGGCAGACAGACTTCAGTCCACGCGTCTGTTGATCTTCGAGCTTCATCCCCAAGTGCTCGACGACCTCGGGCTCGTACCGACGATCCGACGCTACCTCCAGCTCGTCGAGCGGCTCGGAGCGCCGATGCAGGCGCGCCAGGACCCGGCGATGCAAGGGACGAACCCGCATCCGACGCCCACGATCGAGGTTAGCACGCTCGGCTCGGATCGTCGCTACCCTCATCCCATCGAGATCGGCAGCTACCGCGTAGTGCAGGAGGCGGTGAGAAACGCGATCCGGCACGCGCGGGCATCGCGCATCGTCATCTCCGTCGAGGACCAGGCAGATCACCTGTCGCTGGCAATCTCCGACGATGGCAAGGGATTCGATTCCTCCAAGGCCCTCGCCACGGCGCTGACGAGGCGGGTCGGTGGCCTGGCCGATCTGCTGGCCGAGGCGGATGCGCTGGGAGCGACTCTCGCGGTCACCAGTGAGCCGGGTCACGGCGCTCAGGTTAGCCTAACCGTTCCGCTGTAAGATTTCCGCCGTCTTGTCACGATACCAGACCGACCAGTGCGGCTCCCTCTCCAGCTCCGCCGCCAGGGCGGAATCGGCTGGCACGATCACGAGCGACACATCCCACGATCGCAGAGCGTCGCGCCAACCTGGATCAAGGTCGACGATCTGGGCGTAGGTGCGGGTCAAGGTCTCCCCGTACAAGTCGGTCTGGCCGTCGATGAACACCTTTTGCTCGGGCCAGGCGTAGAGCAGGTAGCCACCCCACTCGAACTCGTTGAAGATGCGGCCGGTCAGGTGCGCGGCGCGCGCGCGCTGCACCGCGGCGACCGGGAACACGCTCGGCTCGAACCGGGCATCGACGAGCGGAAAGCCCGCGATCTCGCCATGGTTCAACGCGGCTCCCACCAGGACGAGAGTGGCCAGCGCCGGCCAGGCAAAGAGGCGAGCCTGAGCCTCGCCCCGCGCGAATCGGCGGGAGATTGCCGACGAGATCAGCGCCAGGCGATTTGGTGACGCGAGCAGCCTACGCCAGACCGGGTCAAAATCCAGCGCTACGATCGGCAAGGCCGTCACGGCGAAGAGGGGGATGTTGCGCACGGAGTACAGGGCGAACGCCAGGTCGACCGCGACCAGCAAGAGGTGTGGGAGCGGCGGACGGGTGCGTGCCAGGGCGAGCGCGGTCAGGACCAGGATCAAAACGCCCAGGAAGATCTGCGTCGAGAAGACGTGGAAGGTTGGCGACAGGTATTCCTGAGTGTGGTCGATTAGGTACCGCTGCCCAAAGTAGCCGGTGACGTGGGCGAACAGCTCGAGCCCGCTTGGATTCGCGCAGCACGCGAGCAGAGCCAGACCGAGGGCTTTAGCGTCGAAGATCGCTCGCCGGTACCACTCGGTGCGATCCTGATCCCGGGAGAGCCAGCTCTCCGCGAGATCGCCGACGAGGTAGATGCAAATCAGGGCGAGACCAAAGAGATAACCGCCGTGCAGGTTGGTCCACAGCACGAACACCGGCACGATCGGCCAGAGACGACGCTTCCCCGGCTGTTCCATCACAAAGAGCAGGACCACCGCGCCCAGCGCTGTGAACAGATGTGGACGGGCGAGCCAGTGGAGCGCGCCGGTCGCTGCCGCGAGGGCGCCAACCGCGAAGGCGAGGATCGGATCGACCGATCGGACGCTCAAGAACTGGGTGACAAGCGTGTAGGTCGTCGCAATGATCAACCCCGCGAGCACGGCGACGCCGGCCAGGCCGCCGATTTGGTAGGCGAGCGTGTAGAGCACTTCGCTCAGCCATTCGTAAGGGACGAACGGCTTGCCAAGCATCGTGTACGAAAAGACGTCGTGGTAGAACAGCGCGTGGCGCTGGAGGATATACGCGCCAACGCGCAGGTGTCTGGCCAGGTCGCCGTCCCCATTTAAGAGCGAGTCCGGCCGACCGACACAGACGATCGTCGCGAGCAGCACGAACAGCGCGCCGGCGCCCGTCGGTACCAGGGCACTCCGGCGCTGACTCGCGCCGCTGGTCGCCCCGCGAGCTTGGGTGGCGCCGTCGGCGGCGCGTGGGTCGAGTGCCGTGGTCATCGCTGCTCCCCCGGTCCACCGGCCGCCGCTTCGCCGGCCGTCGCCGTGTAATGGACCGACCGTAGTGTCCAGCCTACCCTCGCTCCGGGGCATCATCCATCCCCCGTCGGTCCTGCTGGCTCTGAGACGTTCCTCCCATCGTCGTCGACGTGCGGTGCACGGGACCGCGCATCTGCCGCCGCGATGGTACCGCTGTCCTATCCGGTCTAGGACTGGCTTCCTATTGTTGGTTCGGCTGGCGGAACGTAGGCTTGAGTAGGCGGCAAGAACGACACGAGCTGGAGCCTGGAAGAATGAACGCCTCGCATCACCGCACCGGTTTCGACCGTGGTACTCACGTCCTCGAAGAAGTAGGACAGCCTTCCTATTGTCGTCCCGACTACTTCCAGGTAGCCTCGTCACAGCCGCTGCCGCGATACGCGGGCGAAACCGTCTCGATCAATACGGCAGGACAATTTGAGGAGAAAGGAGGCAATGCCCGAATGGACCATGTGTGGGATCGCGTGACAGCTTTGTACCTGCGCGCGATGAACGAGCTCGACGAACAGCATGGCCAGGGACTGGTCGAGTACGCCCTGATCATCGCGGTCGTGGGCGTGATGCTGGTCGGCGCGCTGGTCGCCCTGCGCGGCGGCATCGGCAACACGTTCAGTAACATCCAGACCAGTCTCTCGACCAACGGGGGGTGAGAAGTCGGCCGGCCTGGCCGGCCACCCCGGAGTCATCTTCAACGGCATGATCGCCAAGGAGACTACAGTGGCGCAGTTCAACGAGACGATGACCAGATGGTACCTGACGGTGACGAACGCGGTCTCCGATCAGGAAGGCCAGGGACTGGTCGAGTACGCCCTGATCATCGCGGTCGTGGGCGTGATGCTGGTTGGAGCCCTCGTCGCTCTGCGGGGCGGCATCGGCAACACCTTCAGCAACATCCAGGCAAAGCTCGCGACCAATGGCAACTAGGCGGGACGCGAGCCAACAATCGCGTCGTCGAAGTTATCATCGCACTTATTGAGGAAAGGGAGACTACAGTGGCACAGATCAACGAGACCATGACCAGATGGTACCTGCGCGTGACGAACGGATTGACCGACGAAGAAGGCCAGGGACTGGTCGAGTACGCCCTGATCATCGCGGTCGTTGGCGTGATGCTGGTTGGAGCCCTCGTCGCTCTGCGGGGCGGCATCGGCAACACCTTCAGCAACATCCAGGGGCATCTGGCTAGCGGCACGTAACCAGAGGGCGAGGTCGGACCTCGCAGCGCGCAGCTCGCGGGCGAGTCCAGGCGGCACGGCTTGGACTCGCCCGCTTTCCGGAGATGGTAGGAGGTGGATCTACGATGGGGCGTCGCGGCGGACTGCTGTTGGTTCTCCTAGGAGTTGTTCTCGCCGGGGCGGCGGGCGTTGGCGTCTACCGAGAGGCACAGGCGGCTCGCGCCTACCGTCCGCCGACGGCGCTGGTGGTGGTTGCGCTTCAAGAAATCCCCGGCAACAGCATCATCACCCCGCCGACCCTCGGCACGAAGGAGATGTTGCTAACATCGATTCCCCCGGGTGCGGTCGCGACCGCAAATGATGCTGTCGGGAAGATGACCACGGAGAATGTCCACCTGGGTGAGGTGCTGCTGAAGGAGCAGCTCGCCGATACCGAGGGGCAAAGTGGATTCGCCTACGAGTTGAAGCCGGGCGAAGTCGCTATTTCGATCCCTGCCGCGGACATTATCGACACCGGCGCCGTGCGCATTGGCGATCACGTCGATATGCTGATCACGTTGGAACCGCCGGCTCAGCAGTCGGGTCCGCAGCCCGCGCCCGCTGGCGTGACGCTGCCGGCCACCTCGCAGACAGCGCTGCAGGACTTGCGCGTCCTGGCCATCGGCAGCGTGGGCGCGCCGAGCAAGGGAGCGGCCCCGACCGGCTCTCAGGTGATCTTTGGAGTCAGCCACGAGGACGCTCTCTACTTGAAGGCGCTGAAGGACGCGAGCAACGTCAAGGCTGAGCTGGTTCTCCGCGCGGCCGGCGACGACAAGGTCGCTCAGACGAAGCCGGTCAACCTGCAATCGATCATCGACCGCTTCAACCTGCGAGGAAACTGATGAGCTTAGCAAATCCATCGAAGAAAGTCTCGGTGCTGATAGCCGACGACATGGCCGACACTAGAGAGAACCTCACGAAGCTGTTGTACTTCGAGAAGGACATCGAGGTCGTGGGCGGGGCGAGCGATGGTCAACAGGCGATTGACATGGCGCGCAAGGCAACGCCGGACATCGTTTTGTTGGACCTGAAGATGCCCGTCGTGGATGGCATCGCCGCGGCCGCGGCGATCCGTGAATCTGGTTGCGGGTCGGCCGTGATCATGATGTCGGTCCAGGACGACGTGCAGTACTTCCGCCAGGCGATGCTCGCCGGCGCTCGCGAATTTCTGACCAAGCCGTTCAGCGGTCAAGACCTGATTCAGGCGATTCGCCGCGTCTACGAGCACTCGGAACGCCCGGGAGGCCAGCGGCTGGCCGCGGCCTCCAGCGCCACGGCGGCGACTCCGTTGCGCAACGGGCGAATCGTCACCGTCTTCGGTCCGAAGGGCGGAGTTGGCCGGACGACGGTCGCCGTGAACCTGGCGGTCTCGCTGGGGACGCGGTCGCACAAGTCGGTGGCGCTCGTCGACGGGAACCTGCAGTTCGGCGACGTTGGCGTTTTGCTGAAAATGCAGCCGACCAAGACGATTGTCGACCTCCTGCCGCACATGTCGGCGCTCGACCCGGAGATTTTCGACGACCTGCTGCTCCGTCACGATTCTGGCGTGCGCGTGCTCCTGGCGCCGTCCCGCCCGGAGATGGCCGAGCTGATCACGCCGGAGAGCTTTAAGCGAATCCTCACCAAGCTGAAAGAGTGCTTCGATTTCGTCGTCGTCGACACGTACCCTTCCTTCCAGGACACGATGCTCACGACCCTCGACGTTTCCGATCAGGTGGTGATTCTTTTCACCTGCGAGATGACTGCGCTCAAAAACGTTCGAAACCTGCTGGACGTGACCCGGGCGCTGGGCTACCCACGGGAGAAGCTACTGCTCGTGGTCAACCGCGCCGATAGCGCTGGTGGTATCAAAACATCCGACATCGAGAAGACGTTAGGTCAGTCGATTAGCGGACAGATCACGAGCGACTACAAACTCGTGACGTCGTCGCTCAATGAGGGCGTCCCGGTCGTTCTCGCGCATCCCAAGAGTAAGGTAGCACAATCACTGACTGCGCTGGCGCAGCAGGTGGCGGAGATCGACCTGACCGAAGCAGGTGCGCATGGGAAGGCGGGAGGCCGGTTCTCGATGCTTCGCATCAACCTGCCATTTCGGCGCCGCCAGGCCGCACGGCCAGTCTGATCGCGGACAGACCCGCCGATCGACGAACGTTGGATGAGGTGGTGGTTACATGTCGTTGTTGAGACGGATGGAAGACCCCAGAAACGCCGCGAAGGTGGACACCAGCCCGGCCGCTCCCTTCGAGCCGCCCCGACTGGCTCCCGCGCCGCGGGACAGCGGGCGTGATCTGTCGCAGGTCTCGCTAGATCTGCGAGGACGGGTTCAGAGTAAGCTGATCGCGGAGATGGACCCGAAGATGGACCTCTCCGATACCGGTCAGGTCCGACGAACGATCGAGGATCTTTTTAACGCGATCCTCGACCAGGAGAACGTCGTTCTCGTCCGCGCGGATCGCCAGCGGCTCTTCGAGCAGATCGCGGCGGACATTCTGGGATACGGCCCGATCGAGCCGTTGCTGGCCGACGATTCAGTCACGGAAATCATGGTGAACGGCCCGAAACTGGTGTTCGTCGAAAGAAAAGGACGGATCGAGAAGGCGCCGGTCAGCTTTCAGGACGACCAGCACGTGATGCGGATCATCGACCGCATCATTTCGCCGTTGGGGCGACGCTGCGACGAGAGCCAGCCGCTCGTCGACGCGCGCCTGCCCGATGGCTCGCGCGTGAACGCGATTATCCCTCCGCTCGCCCTCACCGGACCGACGATCACGATCCGCAAGTTTTCGCGCAATCCGTTGACCGTCGACGATCTCGTCAAGTTTGGCTCGCTCTCGTCGGAGACGGCTGACTTTCTGCAGGCGTGCGTTCGGGCGCGACTGAACATCGTCGTCTCGGGTGGCACCGGGTCAGGCAAGACGACGCTGCTCAACGTGCTGTCGTCGTTCATCCCACCTGAAGAGCGAATTGTCACGATGGAAGACGCGGCCGAGCTACAATTGAGGCAGGAGCACGTGATCACGCTGGAAGCGCGCCCGCCGAACATCGAAGGAAAAGGACGTATCACGATCCGTGACCTGGTGATCAACGCGTTGCGGATGCGTCCCGACCGCATCATCGTCGGCGAGTGTCGCAGTGGCGAGGCCCTGGACATGCTGCAAGCGATGAACACGGGTCACGACGGTTCCCTCACGACCGCGCACTCCAACGGGCCACGAGATACCCTGGCTCGACTGGAGACGATGGTCCTGATGGCAGGGATGGAGCTGCCCTTGCGGGCCATCCGCGAGCAAATCGCCTCGGCACTCAATCTCATCGTCCACCAGTCGCGGATGCGCGACGGGAGCCGACGCGTGGTCAATATCACCGAGGTCGTCGGCATGGAAGGCGACACGATCGTCACGCAGGACCTGTTCGTGTTCGAGCAAGCGGGCTTCGACGACGGACGGATTCAGGGGCAACTGAAGCCAACCGGCATTCGCCCGCGCTTTACCACGCAGCTCGAGGCCGCGAACATCTTCTTGCCCGCCACCATCTTCGGCTTCGATCGGAGCTTCTTTCGATGATGGCACTGGTTGATTCGCCGGCTCTACTGGGCGCCACGGTCGCCCTGGCGATCCTGATCATCTTCGTGGGCGCCCACCGCATCATTTCCAGCCGGGTTGACATTTCGGGCCGCCTGAAGGGGTACGTCGACACGCGGGCGGCCATCCGCGATCCCGCCTCACCAAAGCGACCCAACGCCAAATCTGGCGGACAGAGTGGGTTCTCCGCATCCCTGGCGCGCGATCTCGCGCGCGCCGACCTGAAGCTGACGGTCACCGAGTTCGTCTCGGTACAGGCGATGCTCACCGTCGTGGGCCTCGTCGTCGGCATTGCCGCGGCGAACATCGGACTCACGGCGCTGTTGGCGCTGGCGGGCTTTCTCGGCCCGCGGTTCTACCTCGCCCGACGCCAGCAGGGTCGGCTCAAGGCGTTCAACCACCAGCTTGGGGACACGTTGATGCTCATCGCCAACGCGCTACGGTCTGGGTATAGCCTGCTGCAGGCGATGGACACGGCCGCGCACAACGCCCCCCAACCGACGTCGGGGGAGTTCGCGCGCGTCGTGCGTGAAGTCGGACTCGGCCTGACGCCAGAACAGGCCCTCGCCAACCTCGTGCGCCGCATCGGGAGCGACGACCTCGAGCTCATGACCACCGCGGTCAACATCCAGCACGAGGTCGGCGGAAATCTGGCGCAGATCCTGGACACCATCAGCGACACGATTCGAGAGCGGGTCCGCATCAAAGGGGAGATTGCATCGCTGACCGCCCAGCAACGGCTCAGCGGCTACGTCATCGCCGCGCTCCCGCTGGTCGTCGCGGGTGGGCTCTTCCTGATCAATCCGACCTACGTGATGCCTCTGTTCAGCTTCCGAACGATCATGTCGGTGCCAATCATCGTCGCCCCCGCTTTCGCCCTGGTCATGGTGATCCTCGGGTATCTAGCTATCAAGAAGATCGTCGCGATCGAGGTGTAGACGGGTGGAGGATCAGGGGAGCAGGTCGCTG
>DATLRG010000598.1:0-4101 GCA_035534795.1 Chloroflexota bacterium | reverse complement strand
CCCCACCAATCTGAAAATCGCTTCCGGCCATCCGCCGCCGGATGACGAGGGAAAGGACCGCGTCGCGGCCTCTCTCATTGTAGCACCGGGGTGAAGCGGCGAGGGGGCGACCCGACCGTTGCCGAAACCTCCTGTGGAGGGAGCCTGAACAGTGGCAGTTGGTGGAAGATTTGCGGTGCAAATCTTCCACCAACTGCCACTGTTCAGACACATAGATCATGTATCATTGATGCGCACGCCCGCCGGCCGTTCTCGTCGGACGCGACACATGTCCCGGAATATTACGCCAGACGTCCCTACCCACCCCGGCGGAGCGAAGTCGACGAGTATTCAACCAGAGAGGAAGATCAGATGGCCTCGATCGATTCGGTTCTTTCGTACGTCGCGTCCGAGCAAGGGCGCTGTCTCGACGAGCTCAAGTCGTTCCTGCGCATCCCCAGCGTCAGCACCGAGTCGCGCTATGCGGCCGACGTCCGACGTTGCGCGGACTTCGTCGCGAATGACTTGCGCCGCATGGGGATGCGGAACGTCGCGGTCTTGCCGACGGCGGGCCACCCGGCCGTCTACGCCGAGTGGCTCGGCGCACCGGGTCAGCCGACCGCGTTGGTGTACGGCCACTACGACGTCCAGCCGGTGGACCCGGAGAACCTCTGGACGACCCCACCATTCGAGCCGGCGGAGCGCGACGGCTACGTCTACGCGCGTGGCTCCTCCGACGACAAGGGCCAGACTCACCTCCACCTCAAAGCCGTCGAGGCGTATCTGAAGACCGTCGGGCGCCTGCCGATCAACCTCAAGTTCATCGTCGAAGGCGAGGAAGAGGTGGGTAGCGAGCACTTGCCCGCCTTGATCCGAGCCGAGCGCGAGCGCTTGCGGGCCGACTTCGTCGTAGTTTCCGACGGCGCCATGTTCGATCGGGACGTCCCGGCGATTTGCTACGCCTTGCGCGGCCTGGCCTACTGGCAGGTCGACCTGGTCGGCGCGAACTCCGACCTCCACTCTGGCGTCTACGGCGGATCGGTGGCCAACCCGATCGAGGTGCTCGCGCACCTGTTGGCGTCTCTCAAGGACGATCAAGGACGGGTCCAGGTCCCGGGCTTTTACGACGCGGTGCTCCCGATCGACCCCAGGGAGCGCGCGGAGCTGGCGCGACTGCCCTTCGACGAGGAAAGGTTCAAGCGCGATCTGGGCGTCGCGGAGCTCTTTGGCGAAGCTGGCTACACCACGCTCGAACGGCGCGGCGCGCGGCCAACGCTCGAAATGAACGGCATCTGGGGCGGATTCACCGGCGAAGGTTCCAAGACGGTCCTGCCGTCGCGCGCCTCGGCGAAGGTCAGCAGCCGGCTGGTGCCGGATCAGGACCCCGATCGCATCGGGGACCTGGTCGAACAGCACCTTCGGCGCAACTGCCCGCGGACGGTCCAGCTGACGTTCACGCGGCTGGCCGGAGCCAAGCCGGCGATGGCGCCGCTCGATCACCCGGCGCTGAAGGCGGCGGCGCGGGCGCTGGAGCGGGCCTTCGGCAAGCAGCCAGTCTACGAGCGCGAAGGCGGCACGATCCCGGCCGTGGCCACCTTCGCCGACGAGCTCGGCATCCCCAGCGTGCTGCTGGGTTTCGGCCTCAACGACGACCACCTCCACGCTCCGAACGAGCGGTTCCTCGTCCAGAACTATTTTGGTGGGATCCGGACGGCAGTCGCGCTCTGGGATGAATTACGAGTGACGAAGTGACAGGTGATGAGCGGAGAAGCCAGGAGTAAGGAGTCAGTGGGACTACAGTCAGTCCACGGTGAGACCTGCATTGATTGGCTGGATGTGCTGCGCGCATCCAGCCAATCAATGCAGTTCTCACCGTGGACTGACTGTAGTAAGATAAAACGCACTTCTTCGGGAGGAGCGGGAATCTGATGAGTAGAGTTCGCTTTGGCATCGTCGGCACCGGAGGGATTGCGCGGCACCACGCGGTTGCGCTGCAGGCGCTGCGCGATGAGGCCGAGCTCGTCTCCTGCGCGGATATCGAGCCCGGGCGCGCCCAGGAGTTCGCCGCGGCCAACGGCATCGCCCACGCCTACGACTCCGCGCGCGCCCTGCTCGACGCCGGCGGCATCGACGTGATCTGTGTCTGCACGCCGCATCCCCAGCACGCCGAGCCGCTGATCCTCGCCGCGGAACGCGGTATCCACGGCGTCAGCGAGAAGCCCCTCACCGCGACGCTGGCCGACGCCGACCGCGTGCTCGAAGCCGCCCAGAAGCACGGCACGAAGCTGAGCATGGTCAGCCAGCGGCGCTGGCTGCCGGCCGCCCAGCGCATTCGCCGGGCGATCGACGACGGCAAGCTCGGCGACAAGGTCGTTCTGGGAGAGTCGTTCTGCGAGATGTGGCGCGGTCCCGAGTACTACGCCCGGGGCGGCTGGCGCGGCCGCTGGGACACCGAGGGCGGTGGGGTGCTGATGAACCAGTCGCCGCACAACATCGACTTCCTCCTCTACTACATGGGCCCGCCCGAGGAGATCTTCGGCTACTGGGGCAACATCAATCACCCCTACGTCGAGATCGAGGACAACGCCGTCGCCGTGATCAAGTTCAAGAGCGGCGGGCTCGGCATCCTCAAGGGGACGGTCAGCATGAACCCGCCCCGGCGCATCCACGGCGTGACGCTGGTTGGCTCCAGCGGCGCAACGGTCAGCCTGGATTGCTGGGAGTTCGCCACTGCCCGCAACGACATCTGGACGATCCCGGGCGACGAGGCGCACCTCGAAGAGTGGCGCCAGCACGACGACGCCTTCGGCAGCGGCGAGCTCCCGAACTTCCACGCCTACCAGCTCCGCGACGTGATCAACGCGATCCGCGATGATCGCGAGCCGGCCGTGACCGGCGAGGACGGCCGCCGCGTGGTCGCGATCATCCAGGGTGTCTACGAGTCCGGCCGAACGGGGCGCCCGGTGAAGCTATAGGATGGGACCGAGCAGTCGTGTCGTGACGGATTGCCGGTGGTGGAGGGCGCGCATCTGCTCATTAGCCCGTCTCGACGTAGCGTAGCGCATCGCTGGGCGTCATCGGTCTAAAACCGTACCTGACATCGATGCCGGCGGCGCGCAAGGCAGAACACAGTCTCCCGTCTGCGGTTACCAGTATCGAGCCAGTGACAGATGCAGCGGCTCTAACAAAAATGCGGTCCCCGGCGTCGACTCCGGTCAGCTCGTCGAGACCCTCTATCTCGACGAGCTGACCGTCGGGAAGATACCGAGTGTCCTTCGCGAGATTGCGCAGAGCACCAGTGATGAGGCTCATCAGTCCGGGAACCAACGGTACCCGTTGTCTCTCCAAAGTCCTTAGCTGATGCAGATACTTCGACCAGATTTCCCTGCATAAAACAAAGGCATGACATCGAACGACGATTCCTTGGAACAACCTGAGGCAGGTATCGTCAGGCTCCCCGCCTTCGTTTTGTAGCTTATGCGCGAGGATAATCGCATTTTCGTCCAGGATAAAGTGTTCCTTCACCGCACCGGACTCGGAAAGCGGGTGGACAGAAGGTCGTCAATCTCATCGAGGTCGACCTCAAGGAATCCACTCAACCCCCCTTGGACCTGGCCGTACTCGTTTACCTCCAATCGCTCCGCGCGACTCGTGCCGCCCTCGCGTCTGAACTCGTAGACTGACAATTCGGCTGGCTTCAGTTTGCGGTGTGCGACGGCAGATAGCAGTCCCATCAGAATGTGTTCGCTGTGCGTGGTGAGGATCAGTTGGCGGTGATCCCGGTTCGTGGCGTCGACGAAGACCTGGGCGAGTGCCGCCTGCGCTCGTGGATGAAGGTGGATTTCCGGCTCCTCGATCCCGACGATCGCACCATCCGGCACCAGCGCCAGCGCCATCAAAAGCGGAACGAGCTGGTTCAACCCGAATGCGGCATTGCTCACGTGAAAACTCTCGCCGCTGGCAGCGACCTCGACCGCGATGCGCCCACCCGGCACCAGCCGAGTTCTCAGGCGGAACTCTTCGCCCGGCAGGACGTCTCTCAGGCGCGCCGACACCGTGTCGGCCAATTGAGGCTCCGACGCGATCAGGTTCGCCACGAGGCAAGCCTGCTCGTTTGGCCCC
>DATLRG010000597.1:0-3231 GCA_035534795.1 Chloroflexota bacterium | reverse complement strand
AGCCAAAGCTGTGCCTCGGCAAACCAGCCAAACCAATCTGACAATTGCAGTACCTTGTTGCGCAGAGGGACATCGTGAGTGTTCTGGCGTACGGTCGTGGTATGTTGGGCCAGCTCGGCGCGAAAATGCGCGAGGTCGGGCTGAGTGGGCGCGCTTTCGTCATCAGCAACGACCGAGTTTTTCCGCTGTTCGGCGCGGCGGCCGTGAGTGGCCTGCGCTCGGCCGGGTACGCGGTGGAGTCCTACCAATTACCGGACGGAGAGCTGACCAAGTCGCTGGCTGCCGCGTCTGCCCTGTACGACTGGCTGGTCGAACAGCGGGCCGAACGGATCGACGCGATCGTCGCGCTCGGCGGGGGTGTCGTCGGCGACGTCGCCGGCTTTGTCGCCGCCACCTTTCTGCGCGGGATGCCCCTGGTCCAGGTGCCGACGACGGTATTGGCGCAGATCGACAGCGCGATCGGTGGAAAGGTCGGGGTGAACCATCCCAAAGGCAAGAACCTGATCGGGGCGTTTCACCCGGCTCGCCTGATCGTCGGCGATACCGACACACTCCGCAGTTTGACTCCGCGCCTGCTGGCAGATGGCTGGGCCGAGGCGATCAAGTGCGCGCTGATCCTCGATGCCGAGCTGCTCGACGTGCTGGAAGCGCATGCCGCTGGCCTCTGCGACCTCAGCTCACCGCTGGTGCCGGACGTGATCGAGCGGTGCGCTCAGCACAAGGTGCGCGTGGTGACCGAGGACGAGCGCGAGGCCGGACTGCGCATGATCCTGAACTACGGCCATACCATTGGCCAGGGGCTCGAGGCGGCGCTCAAGTACGAGGCCTTGCTGCACGGCGAGGCGGTGAGCATTGGGATGGTGGGGGCGGCGGCGATCGCGGTCGAGCGCGGCTGGTTGGAGCCGGCGCTGCTTCGGCGCCAGAACGAGGTGCTGACACGCTTCGGGCTGCCGATTCGCCTGCCAAGCGACGCACCGTCGCTGTCCGTGGAGACCGTCCTTGAACGCATGACCCGCGATAAAAAGTCACGCGGCGCAGCATTGCGGTGGGTCCTGCTCGATCGGGTCGGCCACGCGCGGATCGAGTCCGGTGTACCCGAAGAGTTGGTCCGCGACACGGTCGCCGCGTTGTTGGAGAAGCCATGATCGAGGCATTGATCTCCCCGTCCGAATTTGTCGGCATCGACGGCACCGCGCACCTTTGCACCGGCGGCGAGGCGCCGCTGCTCCGCGGCCACCTGGACGCGCTGCTCCGCTTCGCCACGGACAAGGGGGGTGGAATGGCCGGGCGCGAGCGGCTGTTCGAGACGTACCGCCGGTCGAAGATCAACCTGTCCTGGTTGGTCAATCGGCCCGAGAGCGACATCGCGCTGCTCGCGCACTCCTCCGAAGGGGTCAACGTGGTGGCCCAGGCGATGGACTGGCGAGAGGGAGACAACGTCGTCCTCGCGGACGTCGAATACCCGTCGATGATCTATCCCTGGGCGCGTCTGGCGACGCGAGGCGTCCAGATCAGGGTCGTGCCCGCGCGAAACTGGGTCGTCCACCTGGACGACCTGCGCGCGACGGTCGACGAGCGTACCCGGATCGTCTCGGCGAGCCAGGTCAGCTACCTGACCGGCCAGCGTCTGAACCTTGCCGCCGTGGCCGACATCGCCTGGAAGGCTGGCGCTCGCTTGATCGTCGACGCCACGCACGCGCTGGGGGTCGTCCCCGTGGACGCGAACCTCTGCGACTTTCTCGTCTCCAGCTGCTACAAGTGGCTGCTCGGGGCGCACGGCGTCGGCGTCTTCGTCTGGAATCGGTCGCGGGTGCCCGACCTGCAGCCGGCGAATCTGGGTTGGCACTCGGTCACTCAGCGAGGCGCGCTGGATCGCCCGACTGAGATTCGGTTGCGTCCCGACGCCGATCGCCTGGAGGTTGGGAACCCGAGCTTCCCCAGCATCTACGTTCTGAATAACGCGTTGGAGCGACTGGCCGAGCTGACCGCGCGGGACGTCGAGCAGCACGCGCTCGGGCTGGGCGCGCGACTGCGCGAAGGACTGATCGCCCGGCAGTATCAGGTAATGACGCCCGAAGCGGTCGCGGCGCGTGCCGGCAACACCTGCTTCGTGTACCCGAACGCCGAAGCGCTGGTCGCGGCCCTCGCCGAGCGTGGTGTCCTCGTCTGGGGCAGCGAAGGACGCATCCGCGTGTCCGGCCACGTCTACAACT
The DNA here is from genome assembly GCA_035534795.1 of Chloroflexota bacterium. GTDB lineage: Bacteria > Chloroflexota > UBA6077 > FW602-bin22 > CADDYW01 > JAJPKB01. The sequence continues at coordinate 1,018 of DATLRG010000597.1, read as the reverse complement.
CATCCGAAGACGTCGAGCGCTTCTTTGCTGCGCTCGACGGGGTCGCCGCGTCGTGACGTCGTCAAATCTTACTGCCGCCGCGGCGTACCTCGCGGAGCGAGACGCGGTACTGGCCCCGATCGTCGCCGCGGTTGGCGCCCCAGCATTGCGCCGCGGCGCTAGCCTCTTCGGCGCGCTGGCGGGATCAATCGTCGGGCAGCAGCTTTCGGTGAAGGCGGCCGCGGCGATCCGTCAGCGGCTCGACGGCCTGATGCCGAATGGCGCGGGATTGACGCCCGAGGGAATTCTCGCGCAATCGCCGGACGACTTGCGCGCGGCCGGCCTCTCACGGGCCAAAGTCGCGTACCTGACCGACCTGGCGATTCGGGTCCACGACGGTGTCGTGGACCTCGAGACGATTTCCCAGCTCGACGACGAAGCGGTCATCGCGGAGCTGGTGCAAGTCAAAGGCATCGGCCGCTGGACCGTCGAGATGTTCCTGATCTTCGCCCTCAATCGCCTGGACGTCCTACCGGTCGACGACCTCGGCTTTCGCACCGCGCTGAAGCGCAACTATGGGCTGGATCACCTGCCCACGGCGGGAGAAGTCCGAGAGATCGCCAGGCCGTGGGAGCCCTACCGGTCGATCGGGACGTGGTACATGTGGCAGAGCCTGCGCAACGAGCCGCTCCGGGAGCAGTCAGCAGTGAGCAGTCCGGAGTCAGAAAGAGAGGGGTCGTGAAGAAAGGAATCAATCGGTGGTGCCTGCCGCCGGCGATGGCGACCGAAGATGTCTTTGCACTTGCCAGCAAAGTCGGATTTGCCGGGATCGAGCTCAATCTCGAGGAGGTCGATCCGGCGGCGCCGGAGCGACCCGAGACCATGGCGCGCATCGGCGTGGATGCCTCCGACGCGACGATAGCCGAGCTACGGCGGCAGGCGGAGCGAGCGGGGCTGGAGCTGCCCAGTCTGTCGTCCGGTCTATTCTGGCGCTACCCGCCGACGAGCGACGACGCGGCCATCCGCGAAAAGGCGCTGG
>DATLRG010000596.1:0-2639 GCA_035534795.1 Chloroflexota bacterium | reverse complement strand
TGTGCCCGCCTGGCAGGCCAACGCCTTCAGCTTCTCGGCCAGCGCACGGTTCGCTAACCGCGTGACCTGGTAGAAGGAGGTTCCGGTCACGATGAGCAGCGGGCAGAGGAGGGCCTGGACAGGGATTCGTCGACGGCGCTCATCCCGGGCCAATCGAGACTCTCGACTCATTGACGCGAGGGCAATCATACGCTCCTCGCGATCAACGTCACTCATCTCCGGTTGCTCCTCGGGGTCGTCGTTCACGATGCCGTACTCTTCGCCACCAAACTCCCCGGTTCGCGGAATGACCGACGTGTCGATCTGTCGCGCTGGTCGGCTCGGGGCCAGCCCGACACAGGCTTTAGCCAGACCGGACTCTGCGACCAACAGCGCCACCAGCCCGCCCGTGCTCCAGCCGATGACAATCGGCTTCCGAGAGAGTTGGGCAACCACCGTGGTCACATCGGCGGCGTAGTCGTGCATGGAGGTGCGGGAAAGGTCGATTGGCTCGCTCCTGCCGTGCCCGCGCAGATCGATCGCGTGGCTGGCCCAGCCGCGGGCTGCCAGCTCCCGCTGCCAAAACGTCCAGACGAGAGCCGAATTGGCCGCTCCATGAATGAGCACCACTGGCGGATGCACGGAGTTTTGTGGGAACATGGTGGACACCGCGAGCATTGAGTGACCTCCAGGGTGCGGACCCGTCGCTGAACGCTCGCGGGGAGACCGTCCAGATCCTTCACCGCGCGCGTAGTTACCAGGGTGGCGTCGCGCACGTCGCTCGCCGACCTGGCAAGCTCTCCCGAACCTCCGACCACGGCAACGCCTTGCCGTCCCTGGCTTCTTCCAAAGCCTCCCGGATTGCCTCCGCGTCAATCTCGTCCTCGAGTCGACGGAGGAGCTCCAGGTCCTCCATGGAAACAATCGCCGCCGGCTTGCCCCGCCGCGTCACCACGACCCGCTCGCCCGCGCACTGCGCCCGACTCACGACATCCGGCAACCCGACCCGCGCCTGCTCGATCGTGACCGTCTCCCCCTCGGCGCTCGCCAGCCGGATCACCTCGTTCGCCAGAGTCGGAATCCATAGAATCCGTAGATTCATAGGATAGCAGACGACATACCGCCCATCAATACGCCGTTCGAAAGCTACCACCCCTGATCGCAGCTTAGTCGCTCGTTTGACAGCTCGGGCAACAACCGGTAAACTTTCCATGGTGGGTGGCAGTGCGCGGAGAGCTAACGCGGTGAATCTATCCGGAGTCTTCGTTCCGGGTTCTGACTCCTGTCTTCCCACTCGGCACTAGGTTCTGTTTGCAAAGCCTCACGCCGCCGCCTTAAAAGGCGGGCGAAGGGATGCTCGGCTGAAGCCGGCGCGCGGAGTGACAGGTCCGGGGACTTCAGTCCGCTCGTCCCTTCGCCTGGCTTTCAAGGCAGCGACGACGGTTGCAAACAGGATCTAGTGCCCTGTCACGCGGGAAATGATGGATGGTGTGTGAAGAATTGGCCCACTGGGCCAATTCTTCACACCAGCCATCATTTCCCGCGTGAAGAAACACTAGAAAGGGCGATGATGTCCGTGGGCGAGCAGCCGCTTCGGCTGACCAGCTTCAGCCACGGCGCCGGCTGAGCGTGTAAGCTCGGCCCTGCCGATTTGGCGCAGGTCCTGCGCCATCTACCCGTGGTGACCGATCCAAAGGTGCTCGTCGGCACCGGATTCGCCGACGACGCCGGTGTGTACAAACTGAGCGACGAGCTCGCGCTGGTCGCGACCGTCGACTTTTTCACGCCGATCGTCGACGATCCGCACGCGTTCGGGCTGATCGCGGCCGCGAACGCGCTCAGCGACGTGTACGCGATGGGTGGCAAGCCGATCTTCGCGATGAACGTCGTCGGCTTTCCGAAGGAGCGCTTGCCGCTCGACGTGCTGACGCAGATTCTGGCTGGCGGCTGCGAGAAAGCCGCGGAGGCTGGCATCTGCATCATCGGCGGTCACTCCGTCGACGACGCGGAGCCGAAGTACGGCCTCGCGGTGATCGGGACGGTCCAGCCCGACCGGGTGGTGCGGAACGTCGGAGCGCGACCCGGCGACCGTCTGTTTCTGACGAAGCCGCTGGGCAGCGGCATCATCACGACGGCGATCAAGCGTGGGCTGGCGTCGCCGCGACTGATCGAGCGCGTCACCGCGCTGATGGCGACGCTGAACAGAGCCGCCGGCGAAGCGATGGACGTGATCCACCCCAACGCTGCGACCGACGTGACCGGCTTTGGCCTGCTCGGCCACCTCTGGGAGATGGCTTCAGGCAGCGGCGTCGGCGCTATCGTGCAGGTGGACCGCGTGCCCGTGTTGCCGGAGGCCTGGGAGTTCGCCCACCAGGACGTGATTCCGGGCGGCACGCGACGCAACCTTGACTACCTGGCGGACAAAGTGATCTGGGGTCCCGGCGTCGACGAGATCGACCGGCTGGTCCTGAGCGATGCTCAGACCTCGGGCGGCCTGCTCGTCGCGGTCGCGCCGGAGCGCGCCCAGGCGTTCCGCGAGGCGCTGATTCACCTGGGAACGCTATCCGCCGCCGAGATCGGCTCGATCGTCGCCGGAGACCGGATCGTCGTCGAAAAAACATCCTAAAGTAAAGCCACGGTGAGAACTCCATGGCTGTGCT
>DATLRG010000595.1:0-4272 GCA_035534795.1 Chloroflexota bacterium | reverse complement strand
CGAGGAGGCGGATCAGGCCCGTGACGTCAGGCCGGGCCAGTTCGTTCACCTGCGCTGCGGCCCGACGTACGATCCATTGCTCCGCCGTCCGCTCAGCGTTTTGCGCACCGGCGCCTGCCCGGTCAACGATCTGCCGCCCACACAATACGAAGTGCTCTACGACGTGGTCGGACGGGGGACTGCGGCGTTCAGCCGACTGCGCCCCGGAGACCTGGTCGACGTGCTCGGGCCGCTGGGCCGCCCGTTTCAGATCGAGCGGACGACGCGCCGCCTGCTGCTGGTTGGCGGCGGCGTAGGGATCGTGCCACTCGTGGCGCTGGCCGAAGCCGCGGTTCGGCGAGACCTCGCGGTCACACTGCTGTGCGGGTTCCGCGACTCGTCGAAGGTCTTCCCCTCCGATCAGCTACCAGCCGAGGTCGAGTACCGGATCGCGACCGACGACGGCAGCGCCGGACAGCACGGGTATGTCACAACGCTGGTGCCGGAGTACCTGTCGTGGTCAGACCAGGTTTGCGCCTGCGGACCGGTGCCAATGCTCAAAGCGCTGGGCCGGTTGGACCGGCCCAAAAGCCTGCCGGTCCAGATCGCGATGGAGGAGCGGATGGGCTGTGCGATGGGCGTCTGCCTGGGCTGCGTTGTCCCGACGCGCCGCGGTCCCCAGCGCGTCTGTCGAGATGGGCCGGTCTTCGCCCTGGACGACATGGGGTGGACGTGAGCAATCTCGCGGTGAACTGCGCACCCAAACACCCGAACGACCTCTGGCTGAAAAACCCAGTCATGACTGCCTCGGGTACCTTTGGCTACGGGACCGAGTACGCGAAGCTCGTCGACGTCAACCGTCTCGGCGCCATCGTCAGCAAGGCGATCACCCTGCGCGCGCGCGATGGCAACGCCCAGCCGCGCATCGCCGAGACGCCGTCAGGCATGCTCAACGCCATCGGATTGCAGAACGTGGGGCTGAATGCCTGCGTCAAAGAGAAGGCGCCAATCTGGGCGTCGTGGGACGTCCCCGTCATCGCCAACGTAGCGGGCTTCAGCGTCGACGAGTACGTTCGCGTCGTCGAGACTCTGTCGGCGACGGATGGGGTCGCGGCGATCGAGCTGAACATCTCCTGTCCAAACGTGGCTTCCGAAGGCAAGACGTTTGGACTGACCTGCGAGGACGCGGCGATGGTGACGGCGGCAGCACGCTCCGTCTGTGACGTGCCGCTGATCGTCAAGCTTTCGCCGAACGTGACCGACATCGTCGAGATTGCCCGGGCGGTGGTCGATGCGGGCGCGGACGCGCTCTCGCTGATCAACACCATTCCCGGCATGGTGATCGACGTTCGGAGGCGAGCGCCCTTCCTGGCGAACGTCACGGGCGGGTTGTCAGGACCGGCGATTCGCCCGATCGCGGTGCGCATTGTCTGGCAGGTGGCGCAAGCGGTCGACGTGCCCTTGATCGGACTGGGCGGCATCACGTGCGCCGACGATGCGCTGCAGTTCATCATGGCCGGCGCGACCGCGGTGCAGATTGGCACCAGCACGTTCGTCAATCCACGCACGGCTCTCGACGTGCTGGAAGGGATCGAAGCGTTCCTGGACGCCGAGGGAGTCGGCGACGTGAACGAGCTGATCGGCATCGCGGCAAAGAACGATCGGCCGGCTCGCGAACGATGAATCATCACGCCGCGTCGCCGGTGCGGACCATGAGCAGGCGCCAGGCGCTGTGCTGGTCGCTGGCCGGCGCTGGTGCCGTGGCTTTGTCTGGTTGCCGTGAGGCGACCAACGGCCCACCCTCGCTCAGACAGCTCCCCTCGCTGATCCGATCGAGCGTGCTGGGACCAGACCTTCCTGGAAAGATCGCTTTCGTCAAGGGCACGGAGATCTGGCAATGGACGAACGGAACGTCGAGGCCGCTCGCGACGGGCCAGGCCTTCGCGGATCCGGCCTGGTCGCCGGACGGAACCCACCTCGCGGCGATTGTCATGGGGACCAACCAGTCGGATCTGGTCATCCTCAACGCGGCCGGGGCGGTCGTTCGGCGTTTGACGACTGACCTGTCGACCGTTTCCGTCCAGGATTCCGTCTGGGCGCGGAAGCCGGCCTGGTCGCCGGATGGGAAGCGCCTCGCCTTCATCACCGACCGCGGGAAACACGACATGTCGCTCTGGCTGATCAGTCCGGCTGGTGGACCAGCCCAACCCCTGATCGTCGAGCAGCCATACAGTGGTGGACTGGATTGGCCGACGTGGTCGCCGTCCGGTATGGAAATCGCCTACACCACGTTCATTCCCGGTGTCTCTCAGATTCACGCCTATAATCTGGAGACGCACGAGGCGCGCATCGTGGCCAGGGATCCAGGGGGTGACCTCGACCCCGCGTGGTCCCCGACTGGAACGGACCTGGCGTACGTCGGCCGCGATGGCCAGAGCGACGACGTCTTCGTGGGCTCCGTCGACGCCACCGAGCGGGTCAAGGTCACCCAGGGCGGCGTAAATCGCGCGCCGGCCTGGTCGCCGACAGGCAGCGCGCTCGGCTACCTGGCCGGGAACGGCGACACGTTCGACCTGTTCGTCGCTCAGATCGCCGGGTCGGCCGCGTCGACGACCCGGCTCACGAGTGGCATCAATATCGTGGCGCAAGCGGGGATCACCTGGACGAGCTGACCATGGATGAGGGGGGAAGTGGATGACGGCACAGCTCGACGTCGAGCGACAGCGACAGGCACGGCAGTACGGCAGGCAGAAGCGAGCCCTCTTCTTCGGCCAGGCTGCTCTCGGACTGGCCTATCTCGCCATCCTGATCCTGGCCGGCCTCGCGGTCGATCTACGAGACGCACTGGCCGGCGCACCGGGTGGTCCGTTCGGGGTAGTGGCCGCCTTCTTCCTCGTGCTCTGGTTCGTGTACACGGTCCTCTCGTTTCCCTTGAACTTGATCGGCGGCTGGTCGCTGCCAAGGCGCTACGAGATTTCGGTCCAGTCCCTCGGCCAGTGGCTCGGCGATTGGCTCAAGGGCGAGGGAATCGGGCTGATCCTGGGCCTGATCCTGATCGAGATCGTGTACACGCTCTTGCGGTTGACGCCTCACGTCTGGTGGCTGATCGCCGCGGCCATTTACGTCCTCTTCGTGATCGTGCTGGCGCAGCTTGGCCCGGTGTTGCTGTTACCGCTCTTCTTCAAGCTGACGCCGCTGCCGCCGTCCGAGCTGACCGACTGCCTGAAAGAACTAGCGCGGCGCGCCGGTACCCGAGTCCGCGGCATTTACTCGCTCAACATGAGCTCAAAGACCACCGCAGCGAACGCGATGCTGGCCGGCCTCGGGCGGACGAGACGCGTGATCCTGGGTGATACTCTGCTCGATTGCTACACGCCGAAGGAAATCAAGGCCGTGTTCGCGCACGAACTGGGCCATCAGGTCCACAACGACATTGCCCGGGGTATCGCCGAGCAGGCGGTCCTGACGCTGATCAGTCTGTACGTTGCCAACCTCGCGCTGGTCTTTGGCGTTCCGCTCCCGGGCTACCGTGGCATTGCCGACGTCGCGACGATGCCCTATCTCGCGCTGGTCCTCGGCATCGTCGGCGCATTGACGACGCCGCTGGTCAACGGGCTTTCGCGGCGCGCGGAGCGGGCGGCGGACTGCTACGCTCTGACGACGACTGACCAGCCCGAGGCGTTCGTGTCGACGATGATCCGTCTCGCGAATCAGAACCTGGCAGAGTATAATCCGCCTCACTGGGTCGAAGCCCTCTTCTACGATCATCCGTCGATCGCCCAGCGGGTCGGAATGGCGGAACGCTACCAGGACAGCGGAAGGTGTGGCTGATGGGGTTTCGGGTGCCGGGCGTGACCTTCCCGGTGCGTCAGGTAGTGATCGCGGCGTCACTCGCGGTGTTCGCGCTCGTCGCGCTCTCCTTCGGGCGGGTGGTGATCGCGGAGTATCGACTGCAGAGTCAGAAGCAGGCGCTCGAATCAGACGTGTCGCAGCTCAAGCAGCAAAATCAACAGCTCAGATCCGAGATCGATTACCTGAACACGGATCCGGCCATCGAGCAGCTCGCTCGCGAGGAGCTGGGCTGGACGAAGCCCGGCGATACCGCCGTGATCGTCCTCGAGACGGCTGCACCGACGCCAGTGGCAGCGCCGGTGCAGCCGGGGAATGGCGCGAATGCCGCGGCGCCCGCGCGTCAATGGTGGACAGCGATCCTCGACCGGATCGGGCTGAACCGTTGACGCTCAGCGCTCGGAGGGAGTGTGGGGAGGGTCAGGAGGCGAGAGCTGTGCGCAG
>DATLRG010000594.1:0-3221 GCA_035534795.1 Chloroflexota bacterium | reverse complement strand
TGGATGCGGCGTCTGGGGAATCGAAAAGCTGCGGACGAAGCACGGACGACGGCTGGTCGCGGTGCTGGCGATCCCGCCGACGCTGGCCCTCGCCCTCGGCGTCGCGGCCGCCGGTCCCTTTCTCCTCGCGCGCGTCGATCCCACGCCCGCTCAACTGCAGAGCGCGCCGGTCGCCGGTCGGCTTTTGCTGGATCGGGTCGCCTTTCGCTTGATCGCAGCGCATCCGCTGCTCGGCGTCGGAGCGGGCAACTTCGTGGTCGTCGAAGCCCTGCCGCCCTTCAATGGTATCGCCGTGGACCCGGTCCACGTGGTGCCACTCCTGGTCGCCGCCGAGGCGGGAATTCCGGCCGGGCTCGCCTGGCTGGCCATCGTTCTGGGAGGACCGGTCGAAGACTGGTGGAGGCAACGACAATCAGCGCGGGTCCGGCCAGGGTCAGGGGGTGAGCGATGTGCGCCTCACCTCGCTCACCCCCTGACCCTGGCCGCGCTTCCCCTGGCGATCCTGACGCTCGCGCTTCTCGATCACTACCTCTGGTCGCTGGCGCCAGGACGGTCGCTGTTCTGGTTAGCCCTCGCCATCTGGGCGGCGACCGGCCGTGGCCTCACCCCGCCCTCACGGGCACCCCTCTCCATCGGAGATGGCGAGGGGACGAAGAGGTTCGCGGCGCTGCGCGCCGCACCTTCTCCCTCTCCATCGGAGATGGAGAGGGGGCGAGGGGGTGAGGCCACGGCGATCCCAGCATGGTCCGGCGCTCGATCCCTGCCCCGCGATCTTCTATTCGTCCGTCAATTCGTTCGTAGGTGGTGGCGACATGAGTGAGGTCCTGTTCGGCCAATCGTACTACCTTCGTTACGATCCGAAGCTCTGGTCGGCAATGCAGCCATACCCGCCACTGGGGACGCTCTACGCGGCGAGCTACCTGCGCGCGCACGACCACGACGTGGTGCTGTTCGACGCGATGCTGGCGGAGTCTGAGCTCGACTGGGCCCGAGCGCTCGAACATGAGAAGCCGCGTTTCGCCGTGTTGTACGAAGACAACTTCAACTATCTGTCGAAGATGTGCCTGCTGCGCATGCGCCAGGCCGCGTTCCGGATGATCGAGATGGCCCGCGCGCGTAACTGCACGGTCGTCGTCGCCGGGTCGGACGCCAGCGACCGCGCCGAGAGCTACCTCGCCCGAGGTGCGGACCTCGTTCTGGTTGGCGAGGGCGAACGCACGCTGACCGAGGCGGTCGACTGCTTGTCCGGACGCAGCGACCAGCCGCTCGACGGGATCCCGGGCGTCGTTTTCCGCGATCGTGATGGCGCCATCGTTCAGACACCCCGCCGACCAGACATCAGAGACCTGGATAGCCTGCCCTTTCCTGCCTGGGACCTGGTCGACGTCGAGCACTACCAGGCCATCTGGCGGAAGCACCACGGCTTCTACTCGATGAACCTGGCCACGTCGCGTGGCTGCCCATTCCACTGCAACTGGTGCGCAAAGCCAATCTGGGGCCAGCGCTACAACGTTCGCGGTGCAGAGAACGTCGTCGCCGAGATCGCGTGGCTCACGTCGACCTATCACCCCGACCATCTCTGGTTCGTCGACGACATCATGGGCCTCACCCCCGGGTGGATTCAGCGCTTCGCCGACCTCGTCGAGCAGCAGGGGACGCGACTCCCGTTCAAGAGCCTCCACCGCGTCGACCTCCTGCTCGCCGGCGACACGATCGAGGCGCTGCGGCGCGCCGGAGCGAAGACGGTGTGGGTGGGCGCCGAGTCCGGCTCGCAAAAGATCCTCGACGCGATGGACAAAGGAACGCGGGTCGAGCAGATTACCGAGGCGGCACGTCGACTCCACGCCGCCGGGGTCGAGGTCGGCTTCTTTCTCCAGTTCGGCTATCCCGGCGAGACCCGCGAGGACATCGAGAAGACTCTGCAGCTCGTCCGTGAGTGCCGTCCGGACGATGTCGGCATGTCAGTCTCCTACCCGTTGCCGGGGACGAAGTTCTACGAGCAAGTCCAGGTACAGCTTGGCGACAAGCAAAACTGGATCGACTCCGACGACCTCGACGTGCTCTATCGAGGACCGTTCCCTACCGCGTTCTATCGACAGCTTCACACCGTCCTGCACAAAGAGTTCCGCGCGCGCAAGGGATGGAACGCGTTGCGATCGGTCGCCACGCGCCCATCCAGTCTGAGGCCAGGGCACCTTCGGCAAGCGGCGGGCGCGATCTACCACGTCGCGACCCTGCCGCTCGCGCGCTGGCGCCTCGAGCGACTGGCGCGCGCACCACACGACGGCATCGGGCCATTGCCGCCGCCGACGCCGGAGGGTCCGACGACACCGACGCCACGGATCGACTGAGGGAGGGGGAGCGTGGAATCACGATTGGCTGAAAACCGGCGCGCGTTTGATGGCGTTGCCGCCGATTATGACGGCCCGCTCGGCAATAACCTGCTGATCCAGCGCATGCGCCTCCGTCTCTGGCAGACGATCGAGGCATCGCTCGCGCCCGGGTCCCGCCTGCTCGACCTCGGCTGTGGCACCGGCCTCGACGCGGTGCATCTGGCGTTGCGCGGCTACCAGGTCCTCGCGACCGACTGGTCGCCGCGCATGGTCGCGCGGACGCAAGCACGGATCGAGTCGAGCGGGGTGGGGGCATCGGCAACGGCTCAGCTCATCGGGCTGCACCAGCTCGACCGGCTGGACGGTGAGCGGTTCGACGGCATCTATTCGGACCTTGGTCCGCTCAACTGCGCTCCCGATCTGGCCGAGGTCGCGGGTGCCGCCGCGCGCTTGCTCCGGCCAGGGGGCCTGTTCGTCGCATCGGTCATCGGCCGCCGTTGTCCGTGGGAAGCCCTGTACTACATCCTGCGTGGCGATCTCGATCGGGCGCGGGTACGCAGCCGACGCGGCAGCGTGCCGGTCGGGCTCAACGGCAACACCGTCTGGACGCGCTACTTCACCCCGGGCGAGTTCTACCGCGAGTTTGCCGGGGCGTTCGAGCTGCGCTCCTACCGCGGCCTCGGCCTCTTCCTGCCGCCACCGTATCTGCTCCACGTCTATCGTCGCTGGCCACGGCTCTTCGCAGCCTGCGCCTGGCTGGACGACCGCCTCGGCGCGCTGCCGGCCGTCCGCGAGGCCGGCGACCACTTCTTGATCGTTCTTGCCAGGCGGGCCAGCGCCAATAGAGTAGTTTTTGGAGAGGTTGGGCTGGTTGGTGACGGATGGTGC
>DATLRG010000593.1:0-5335 GCA_035534795.1 Chloroflexota bacterium | reverse complement strand
CTGCCTCCGCGGCTTCCTGCTCCTCCGCCGCCTTGCGCATGTTGACGCCTTCGATCACCGCATCGGCCATCTTGCCGGTGAGGAGTTTCACGGCGCGAATCGCGTCGTCGTTCGCGGGGATCGGGAAGGTGATCTCGTCCGGATTGCAGTTGGTGTCGACGAGGGCGACGATGGGAATCTCGAGACGTCGCGCTTCGGCCACCGCCAAACGTTCCTTGTGCGGATCGATGATGAAAATGGCGTTCGGCAGGCGGCGCATCGTCTTGATGCCGCCGAGCAACCGGTTCAAGCGGACGATTTCTTCCTCGAGCTGGCTTGCTTCCTTCTTGGGTAGCCGTTCAAACTGACCCGCGGCCTGGCCGGTCTCGAGCTCCGCGAGCCGCTTGATCCGTTGCTGGATCGTCCGGAAGTTGGTCAGCATGCCGCCGAGCCAGCGCGTCTTGACGTAAAACATCTCGGAACGCTTGCCCTCGGCCTCGATCGCGTCCTGGGCCTGCTTCTTGGTCCCGACGAACAGGATCGAGCCACCGTCCGCGGCGGTCCCTCGCACGAAGTTGTAGGCTTCGGTGAGCTTCGCCACGGTCTGTTGCAAGTCGATAATGTGAATGCCGTTGCGCTCGGTAAAGATAAACTGCTTCATCCGAGGGTCCCAGCGTCGGGTCTGATGACCGAAGTGGACCCCGGCTTCGAGGAGCAGTTTCATAGAAACAACACTAGCCATAGGTATGTATGCCTCCTTCGTTGTCGTAGGCCCTACGGGGAGGGCCATCCCTTCCGCCTTCCTCAACCTGACCGGGACCGCGGCGCCCGGGGGCGTCACGGCACGACCGGCTCAGTCAGAAAGCGTGCAGAATACACCAGTTTGGTGTCAGCAAAGTATAACATCCCGCGCGGGCCGGAGCAAGCGAGACGGCCAGCCCGGTGCAGTCACTCTCCCTCAGAGAATGTACCGAGTCAGGTCGTCGCTGACCAGTATCCCCTTCATCCGGTCTTCGACGTACGGCGGATCGACGGTGATCGTTTCGCCGGCGTGGGTCGCCGCGTCGAAGGAGATCTCCTCGAGCACTCGCTCCAGCACGGTCTGTAGCCGCCGAGCGCCAATGTTTTCCATACTTTCGTTGACGCGGCAGGCGATGTCGGCGACGGCGGTGACCGCGTCGTCGGTGAAGCGCAGGTCCACGCCTTCGGTGCCGAGCAACGCCTGGTATTGCTTGATCAACGAGCTGTCGGTATCGGTGAGAATGCGGCAAAAATCATCGCGACTCAGCGAGGTGAGCTCGACCCGGATCGGGAATCGCCCCTGCAGCTCCGGAATCAGATCGGACGGCTTGCTCTGGTAAAAGGCGCCAGCGCCGATGAACAGGATGTGATCGGTCTTGACCGGACCGTAGCGGCTCATCACCACCGACCCTTCGACGATCGGCAGCAGGTCGCGCTGGACCCCTTCGCCAGACACGTCGGAGCCGCTTTCGGCGCGAGGGCCCGCGATCTTGTCCATCTCGTCAATGAACACGACGCCGCTTTGCTCGACCCGTTCGATGGCCTGATCGATCACGTCGTCGAAGTCGACCAGCTTGTTCGCTTCCTCCCGGGTCAGCAGCCGACGCGCCTCTTTGACCGAGACCCGTCGCACCCGTTTTGTCGGGAAGGACTGATACTGCTGCGTGAAGTTGTCGAACGTCTCGTCGATCTCGTCCGGACTCAGCCCCGGCGGGACTTCGAGCAGTGCGTTGTAGCCCATCTGATCGTTGAACAATTCGATCTCGACGAGGGTGTCGTCGAGCTGCGACTTCTCCAGCATGTCGACCAGGCTCGATCGCTCGTAGGTGGGGACGACGCGCTCCTCCACGTGGACCGCGCCCACGTCCGGCTGAACGGCTTCGGGCGTGGCCCCGCCGCGCCGCCCGCCACGCCGTCGGGCCGCGGCGCGGCGCTGCCCCGGCCGCTGGCCGTTCAACTGTTGATACAGATAGCTGATCAACCGCTCTTTCGCCAGTCCTTCGGCTTTATCCTGCACCTGGTCCAGTCGCTGGTTATGGACCAGATCGATCGCGACCTCGATCAGGTCGTAAATGATCGACTCGACGTCGCGTCCGACGTAGCCGGCTTCGGTAAACTTGGTCGCCTCGACCTTGACGAACGGAGCGTCGACCAACTGAGCGACGCGGCGCGCGATCTCGGTCTTGCCCACGCCAGTCGGGCCGATCATCAGGATGTTCTTGGGAACGACGTCTCGACGAATCTCCGGCGCGAGCTGCTGGCGCCGGTACCGGTTGCGCAAAGCGATGGCAACCGCTTTCTTTGCTGCATCCTGACCGATGATGTAGCGGTCGAGTTTCTCAACGATCTGCCGCGGCGACAGATTTTCCACGAGTAACCTCCGATGAAGAGGTAAGACACAGTGAGAATAAAGTTTAACACATGCAGAGAGGCAGAGGTGATGTTGAGTTGGTCCGCGCGGAGTCCGTAGGGTGGTAGCTTGTCTGCCGCCGCGAGGCTTTGACGCTGCACCAGGGCCGGGCGGCGGCAGACAAGCTGCCACCCTACGGACTCTCGACCGGCCGTACGCTCAATGTCTTCGAGGACCGCTCTGATCTCTCGACTCCCGAAGCGGAGCACCGTGACCAATTCCCGATGCCCCGCTCAGTCCGGGGCCCGCCGTTCTCGGTCCTCATCAGGCGGCGCCCCGGTGGGCCCTGGCAGCTCGAGGATGGTCAGGTTGGTGTTGGTGTAGATGCAGAGCGATGCCGCGATGTCCATCGCCTTCTGCACGATCTCGATGGCCGAGAGGGGGGTGTTGCCGAGCAATGCCTTGGCCGCCGCCTGGGCGAACGGGCCGCCGGATCCGACCGCGACGAAGTCCTCGTCGGGCTCGATGATCTCGCCGTCGCCGGCGACGACGAGGATCTGCGTGCAATCGGCGATGCAGAGCTGCGCTTCGAGCCGCCTCAAGAAGCGGTCGGTACGCCACTGCTTCGCCAGCTCGACCGCGGCACGGCGCAACTGACCGTGATGCTTGTCGAGCTGGGCCTCGAAGTGGTCGAAGAGGGTGAGCGCATCCGCGACAGCGCCGGCGAAGCCGGCGAGGACCTGCCCGTGGTGGAGTGTGCGTACCTTCTGGGCGGTGTGTTTCATCACGACGTCGCCCATCGTCACCTGTCCATCTCCACCCAGAGCAACCTTGTTGTCGCGCCGCACCGCGAGGATGGTGGTCGCGCGAACTTTAATCACGAAGTCCCTCCAGCGCCGCTTGACGCATCAGCTCGACCGGCGCGGCGCGACCGGTCCAGCGCTCGAACGCAGCGGCTCCCTGATAAATCAGCATCGGCAGCCCGTTCAGGCCGCGCGCTCCCCGGGATTGCACCGCGCGAAGCAGCGGTGTCACCGGCGGATTGTACACCAGATCGCAGACGAGCATCCGAGAGGATAACCAGTCGGCGTGAATCAGCAGAGCGTCCTGGTGACTCATGCCGACTGGCGTGGCGTTGACGAGAACGTCGCAACCGCGCACGGCCGCTTCGAGAGCGTCAGAGCAGTTCGCGATGACTTTCAGCCGGCGCGGGGGCGTGGCCTCACCCCCCGCCCCTCTCCATCTTCGATGGAGAGGGGAGCTGGTCCGTTCCCCCTCTCCATCGAAGATGGAGAGGGGGCGTGGGGGTGAGGTCACGCCCCCGCGCCGCGCCAGGTCGGCGAGCAGCGCCTCGGCCTGCGCGGGGCGGCGGGCGCAGATGCTCAGCTCGGCGGCGTGGTTGGCAAGCGCGGCGGCGACGACCGCCCGGGCCGCGCCGCCCGCTCCGAGGAGCACGACGCGCGCCCCCTCGAGTCTGGCGTCGCCGTCTTGGCGGACCGCTCGCTCGAAGCCAGCCACGTCGGTGTTGTAGCCGGACAGACTGCCATCTTGCTGGCGAACGATGGTGTTGATCGCGCCGATCGCCGCCGCGACCTCGTCGACGCGGTCGACCCGCTCCAGCATCGCCTGCTTGTGCGGAATCGTCACGTTCGCGCCGAGGCAGTCCGTCCGTCGTAGCCGCTCGACCACGTCCTGGAGACGGTCCGGCGGCGTCTCCCAGAGCTCGTAGCGCGCGTCGATACCGAGCGCATCGAACGCCGCCTGCTGGAACGCGGGCGACACGGAATGCCGCACCGGAAACCCAATCAACCCAACGCGCATCCCACCTCCTGACTTCTCGCCTCACCCGTCCGGTTCGTACTTCGCCACGTTCTGCTCGTGCTCCTGGAGCGTGCGCGAGAAGGCGTGCGACCGGTCCGGGCGCGCGACGAAGTAAAGGTACTCGGTTGTCGCCGGCTGCGCCACGGCCTCCAGCGAGGCCAGGCCAGGATTGCAGATGGGCCCCGGGGGCAGACCGGACGCGACGTACGTATTATAGGGCGAGCTGACCTTCAGGTCCGCGAGGGACACTGCGGGATCCCAGTAACCCCAGACGGGGTTCGGGGCAGCGATCGACGGGACCAGCGCATACTGGACGGTGGGGTCGGCCTGGAGCTTCATGCCGCGATGGAGCCGATTCAGGTAGACCGACGCGATCGTCGGACGCTCCGTCGGCAGCACCGCTTCGCGCTCGACGATCGACGCGAGGGTGACCGCCTGGGGCAGGGTGAGGCCATCGGTGTGGAAACCTGCCAAAAGGGCCGGAGTCAGATGCCGCGAGAAATCGTCCACCATCGTCTGCGCGACCCGCTCGGCCGGCGTGTTTGGACTGAACCGGTAGCTGTCGGGGAAGAGATAGCCTTCGAGGGAGCTGCCTGTCGGGACGCTCCGCAGCGACGATGGCAACGGGAAGTCTGGCTGATTCACCACGCGGAGGAAGTCCGCGCGCGAGGTCAGGCAGTCGCGCTGGAGGACGTCGGCGATCTCGAGCGCTCGCCAGCCCTCCGGGATGGTCAGCAGCCCACCGACCATCTGCCCCTGGGCCAGGACCGAGATCACCTGGTTCATCGGCATGTTCGGCCGTAGCTGGTAATTCCCGGCCTCGAGGTGCGCTTCCGAGCCATTCAGGCGCACCGCTAGCCGAAAGCCCAGGGCGCTGCGGACCAGTCCGTCCGCCTCTAACGACCGCCCCACGTCCGCGGCGCTCTGGCCCGGCCGCAGGACGAACGGCACCGCGCGCGCGTCGCTGGAGACCGGTTGGCCGACGGTCGCGTCCAGCACGTCGAGCGCCGCCCCGGTCGTCGAGCCGGCGCGCACGATGACCACCACCACGGCGATGCCCACGACGAAAAGGGCGCGGGCCAGGATTCTAACAATCCGCATCGACGTTGGCGTCACCTCGGCCAATACTGTTTTGCCATGCGGGGAATGGTGGCTGGTGGGTGT
>DATLRG010000592.1:0-2820 GCA_035534795.1 Chloroflexota bacterium | reverse complement strand
CTCGACCCCATCGTCCTCCCAGCCTGGGATCCGATGGGGGCGCTCGCCCGGTGAGCCGCTCCTAAAGTAGGTCCACGGTGAGAACTCCATATGATCGGCTTGATTTACGGCGCAAATCAAGCCGATCTATGGAGTTCTCACCGTGGACCT
Source organism: Chloroflexota bacterium (assembly GCA_035534795.1). Lineage (GTDB taxonomy): Bacteria > Chloroflexota > UBA6077 > FW602-bin22 > CADDYW01 > JAJPKB01. The sequence goes on along the minus strand of DATLRG010000592.1, from coordinate 2,670 downwards.
ACTTTAGGAGCGGCTCACCGGGCGAGCGCCCCCATCGGATCCCAGGCTGGGAGGACGATGGGGTCGAGCGCGAGGGCCTGATAGAGCTCGGGCGGCAGGTAGCTCTGGCGCGCGGCGATCTCGAAGGTGTACTCGTCGAACCACGAGTCGTTCATCGTGTAGAAGCCCTTCTGGCCGTTCTCGTTGCCCCAGCTATTCTCGACGCGCCAGCGCCGCGCCGCGCCGTCCACCACGTCGACGCCGGTGAAAAGCATCGCGTGCGTCATCTGCGTGTCGCCGTAGCTGAGTCGGGCAGCCTTGTCGAGGGTGAACTCGGTCTGATACAGGGTGCCGTAGTCGTAGAGCTGCTCGTCCCAGATGCCGAGGTCGCGCCGCATCATCTTGCCGACGTCGCAGCCGAACCAGACCGGCTCGCCAGCCTCGATCGTGCGCTGGGCGATGCCCTTGATCGTCTCCATCTCGACGTTGAGGTATTTGACGATCTCGCCGCCGACGACGTTGCCCAGGTATGCGACGGTGAAAGTGCGGCCGTAGGGGCTGGTCGGACGCGGATCGTGGACCAGGCAGACGTATTCGTCGATGGGCAGGTCGACGTACTTCGCCGCGAACGCGCGTGGCGTCAGGTCGTCGTCGCGATGGAATCCCTTGTCGCCGTCGGTCCACTGCCAGGTGAATCGCTCGGGCGGCGTGCCGAGGTGGATGCAGAGGATGCGGTGGACGACCTCGAGAATCTCCTGCTTCTTCTCGCGCAGCGCGTCGTTGCCCGCGCCCGCCGTGTGCAGGTCGCGCAGGGTTTTCGCGCCCTCGCGCAGCTTCTGGCGGAGGATGGCGTTCATCCGCATGCTGTTCGACGAGCTCTCGGTCTCGGGCATGAATGCCTTGGGCACCAAGCCGTGCTTCTTGACCAGATTGACGAACATGTTCCACTGGCCGCCGTCCTCGATCGGCCGGCTGAGCAGGAACGCGACCGTGCGGTCGTCGACGTCGCGATCGGCCGTCTCGACGATCGCTTCGAGGAAGTAGTTGGCCCGTTCGAGCTTATCCCAGAACATCGTGTAGCTCTGGCTGAACTCGAAGCCCTTCAGCCCCATCTGCTTCATCGCGCCGACGCGGAAGAGATTGAGGCCGGCGAACATCCAGCAGCGGCCCGAGCGTTTCTGGTTCGTCACCGCCCAGTCGTCGAGGACGTGCGAGAAGGTGTGATCGGTGGCCGCGACGACGGCGCGGTTCAGCGCGACGTCGTCGATCGTGACCTGGGTGACCGCGTTCTGCGCCAGTCGATTGGCGGGGTTCGCCGCGAACGCGCCGCGCCAGGCGGCGAGCACCTCGTTCTCGAGGGTACCATCCTCGGCGTTGGGCGGCTCCGGCGGCTTCGCTGCGAGCAGTGTCTGCGATACGGCCATCGTGCGTGCTCCCTTCGGTGAGACTTCGCTGACGATTATAGCTTACCGTCGCAGGTCCTCGTACTACTCGCCGTCCTCGTCCAACCGCATCGCATAGTGGTTCTGGGTCGCGATCAGGCGAAAGCCGACCTCGGGGTACAGGTGGGCGCCGACCGCGTTCTGGCTGAGCGTTTCGATCCGCGCGATCCTCACGCCGTGCTGACGGAACACCTTCAGCGCGTGAAGCAGAAGCTGGCGGCCGATTCCTCGACCGCGCAGACCGCCGTCGATCACGAGATCGCGGACGTGGCCCTGGCTCTTCACCTCGGACATCGCGGTGGTGATGAACCCGACCACGTCGCCCGCTCGCTCGGCGACGAAGCAACTCTCGGGATGAGACGCGAGGTCGGCATCGACCTCCAGGAACTTGCGCTCGCCCCAGGTCAGCGTGGTGGTGCCGGGCCACTGCTGCTCGATGGCGTGTTCGACCGCGACGCCGGCGAAGCCCTGGATGGTGAGTGCCTTGATCCGCGCGCGGTCCGCTGGACGGTACGGCCGGACGGTCATTGGGCCCGGCGTCGGCTCTTCAGTCTGTTGGCGCAGCTTGCTGCTCACACGCGACCCTTCCTTGCATTCACCGCCGCTCGGCCCTTTGATTGCTTCAGGCGCGGGTCCACTTTACAGCTTCAGTCCACTCATCACGATGCCCTGGACGAAGTAGCGCTGACAGGCGAAGAACAGCGCGATCGCCGGGAGGCTCATCAGGACCGTCGCGGTCATCAGCAGATTGTCCTGGGGAACGTTGAGCGACTCGGGCACCGTCTGGAAGAAGCGAAGACCCACCGAAATCGTGAAGAGGCGGGGATCGTTCAGATAGATGAAGGGGCCAAGAAAATCGTTCCAGGTATTCAGGAAGAGCAGGATCGCCACGGTGGCCAGCGCTGGGCGCGAGAGCGGCGCGATGATGCTCCAGAGCACGGTGAAAGAGTTGGCGCCGTCGACGCTCGCGGCGTCGTCCAGTTCGCGCGGAATCGTCATGAAGAACTGGCGCAGGAGAAAGACGATGAAGGCGCCGCCCCCACCCCAGGCGGGCACCGTGAGCGGCAGAAACGTGTTGATCCAGTGGATCTGCACGAACGCCAGGTACTGGGGAATCAGCGTGTCTTCGTAGGGAATCATCATTTTTCCAAACGTTCGACGGTGCCAACTCTCATCTGCGACGGATTGTGGAGCGATCCTCAGGAGGTGTCAATGGTGCCGGAGGATCGAAGAATCGACCGGGGCGACC
>DATLRG010000591.1:0-3660 GCA_035534795.1 Chloroflexota bacterium | reverse complement strand
GCGTAGCCGGTCAGCTCGACGTAGCCTTGCCCGCTCACCGGCCGGCCCTGGTCCTGGCCCTGGATTGTCACTTCGCCTTCCCAGTAGATCTGGCCGGTGCTGGCGCGGGTGTCGAGCTCCTGGTCGCGAAGGACCGGTTGCAGGTCTACGTGCAATCCGTGGGCCGGGAGGTCGACTGTCCAGCCGGACGGATAGGTCGTGTCGGTGCGGGGGCTGGTCCAGTGGCCGGTCACCTGGACGCGGGCCGCGTCGGGTTGGAGCGATTGGGACGTCCCATCGGGCAGGACGAGCGTCCCGTAGGACGGCGACGTCTCGCCGAGGGTGCCACGCAGCAGGAAGAGCATCAAGTCCGTCCCGTCGCTCAGCTGGATACTGAACCAGTCCCAGCCGCTGCCGGTGACGGTCAGGAAGTTTCCCCACTGGCGGTCTTTCCAGGCGAGGCCCTGCACTTTGAGCGGGATGCCGTGATCCTCGACGGTGCCCTCGACCGCGAGCCGCGTGTCGGAGTAGTAGTAGGAGTCGCCGACCGGGCCGAAGGAGATCACGCCGTCGTCGCCATGGAGGGTCGGGGGCTTGAGGAGCGACGTGCGCAGGTCGATCGCGTAGCCGGGCATCGAGGCTTGCAGGGCGTCAGACTGGCCATTGCCGCTCATCTGCCAACCGCCGCTGCCCAGGTCGAACGTCGTCGGGGCCCGCGCGAGCGTCCAGGTCCGCTGGTCGAAGTGGAACTGCTGCCGCTGGTGATCGGTGATGGCGAAATGCGCGGCGTAGAAGACGGGCGCGTCTTTGCGCTCGATCTGGAAGACGACGAGCTCGAAGCCGTAGCGCCGGCCGTTCGCGGCAGCCAGGTGGCCGGTGTAGTACCACCACTCGGTGAGGTCGGCGTGCGGCGCGTCGTCGGCGGGCAGGCGAATCGGGTGCGGCGTCGGCGTCGGCAGCGGCGTCGCGGGCGCGAGCGCACGATGCGGATACGGCGCGCAGCTGACCAGCAGCGCGAACGCGAGGAAGATCCAGCAGCAGCGGCCGATCATTGGACGATCACCAATTCCTCTCAGGAGTGGAGGATGTCCGACGTGTGTCCGTTGGTGGGAGATTTGCCGCGCAAATCTCCCACCAACGGACACACCTTGGACACCCCGTGGCGTGAGGGCGCTGCCGGCGGTCTCGGGACCTCATCCCAGCCTTCTCCCGGAGGGAGAAGGAGCATGTGGAGTAGCTGGGGTATTTCGGTCGGCCGAGCCCGGACCTGGCGCGTGGACGTTTGGCCCCGGCCGGACCGGGTGAAAGACGCGCGGTGCCCACCAGTTCCAGTCGCCCAAAAGCTGCATGAGCGCCGGCACCAGCAGTCCGCGCACCACCGTCGCGTCGAGGAAGATGGCGATGGCTGCTCCGACGCCCAGCGCTTTGATCAGGACGATGTCGGCGCTGACGAAGCAGAGGCTCACCACCACGACGATCAGCGCCGCGCTGGTGATGACCTGGCCGCTGCGGGCGAGACCGGTCGTCACGCTGTAATAGTTGTCGCCCGTCTCCTGGTAGACTTCCTGGATCCGGCTCAGCAGGAAGACCTCGTAGTCCATGCTCAGCCCGAAGAGCATGCAAAACATGATGATCGGCAGCGTCGCCTCGACGAAGCCGAGCGGCTGGAAGCCCAGCAGCTTCGACAAAAGTCCATCCTGGAAGATAATCACCAGCGCGCCGTAGCTGGCGAACAGGCTCAGCGAGTCCATCAGGATCGCTTTGAGCGGCAGGACCGCCGACCGGAAGAGGACGAAGAGCGAGACGTAGGTCAGGACGACGATCAACAGCAGCGTGCGCGGGAACTGGGTGTAAAGCTCGCCGACGATGTCGACCTCGGCGCCGGCGCTGCCGTCGACCAGGAAGCTCAGCCCTGCCCCCGGCTGGTACGCGCGGATCGCCGCGACCAGATCCTCGGTCTCCGGCGCGATGGCTGGCGCCCGGGTGGTGACGATCACCGCCGTCGTCGAGCCGCGCGCCAGATGGTGAGCGACGGCCGCGACGTAGGGATCGGCGATCTGATTGGGATTGGCGTAGAGATACTGGTACTGCGGCTCGGTGAAGCGCGGGTCCACGCTGACGATGCTGGTGACGTCGCGGACGCGCGGGTCCGCCTGCAAGGCGAGGACGAACTGGTACAGCGCGGCGATGCGCTCCGGCGTGAAGATTGGTCCGTCGGCTTGCACCGCGATGATCACGGAGGAAAGCTCGCTCTCGCCGAAGTCGCGCTGGAACTCGTCGGCGCCACGGCGCGACGAGACGCTGGTCGGGAGGACGCGGGCATCGGGCAGGCTCAGGTGGGCGTGCAGGAAAGGCAGGCCCAGGGCGATCAGCAGGACCAGCACCGGCACCATCACCCGCAGCGAGCGCGGCATGACCCAATGCGCCAGCTTCTCCCAGTAGGCGTTGCGGGTCTCCCAGCCGGGGCCGATCGGAATCGCGTTCACTCGGTCGCCCAGGATGCCGAGCAGGGCCGGCAGCAGCGTCAGCGCGGCGAGCACCGCCAGCACGACGACGATAGCGCCGGCCAGGCCGAGCGAGCGCAACATCATGAAGTGGAAGGTGAACAGCCCCAGCAGCCCGACGAAGACGGTTAACCCCGAGAAGGCGACCGCCCGCCCGGCGGTCGCCATGGTGACGGCAACCGCCTCCGCCGGCCCGCGCCGCGGCAGCTCCTCGCGGAAACGACTGACCAGGAAGAGCGAGTAGTCGGTGCCGAGGCCGAACCCCAGCATCGTCACCATGTTCAGGACGAAGATCGACAGCTCGGTCACCTGCCCGATCAGAAACAGACTCGCCAGCGAGACGACGACCGCGACGCCGCCGATGACCACCGGGCCGCCCGCCGCGACGAGCGATCCGAACACGACGGCCAGGGCGAAGAGCGCGATGGGGAAGGTCAGGATCTCGGCGCGACGCAGGTCGTCCTCGCTGACCGTCTCGACGTCGGCGTAGAACGCCGGTTCGCCGGTGAGGTCAACCTCGAGCCGGCTGGACTGGAGCTTCTGGCGAATCGCGGGCAGCAAATGGTGGGCGTCCTCCGGCGCGACGGTCAGATCGACCGTGTCGTAGGCGGTGTGGTGGTTCGGCGCGATCTGCTGGGGATCTTCCTCGAACGTCGTGATCGCCCCGACGCCTGGTATTTTCGGCAGCGCCGCGACCGCCTGGCTCGCCGCGGCGGCGAAGCCCGGGTCGTCGGTCGTCAGCGTGTCGCTGTGGAAGAGGACGACGAGCGTGCTGGACTGCCAGCCGAGCGCCTTGCCCAGGACGTCGCTCGCGCGTTGCGATTCGAGGCGCGGATCGGCGTAGCCGCCGGCCTTGAGGACGCCCGGCAAGGCCGGAGCGAGCGGCAGCGCGGCGAGGCTGACCAGGGCCCAGGCGACGACGACCGGCCAGCGATAGCGGTAGATGAATCGACCAAAAGCTTCGAACATCACGAGGGGGCTGGGGACCGGGGCGTGGGGTTCGGGGCGACCGGCAGCGATCGCGCCCTGAAGGTGAGCCGTCGATTGTTGGCGGGAACGTGCATGGTGTTATTGTCGCGCAGACGGGGCCCCGGTGCAAGGAATCGAACGACGGCACGTGTCACCGAGCAGCGCGCAACGCAGGGGCAGCCGGGTTACCTCTCTCCTTGCCTCCCCC
>DATLRG010000590.1:0-3470 GCA_035534795.1 Chloroflexota bacterium | reverse complement strand
GGGCGGCGGCAGACAAGCTGCCACCCTACGGGATCTGGGCCGGCCGTGCATTCAATTTTTCCGAAAACTGCCATTGGATTCGTTAGGGAATAGCTTCCTACTCGGGCGTGGGCGTGGGTGCGGCATGGGCCGGGCCTGCTGTGCCTCGGCAACTGGCCGAGGAACAGGTTCATCCGACGATGCAGGGCGCGATCACGATGCTTGTCCTCCCACTGGCGGGGCGTTCGGCTCAAAGGCGGTCCATCAGGCCGCGCGCCTCAGCCGCGCGCTCGAGCAGGAAGGGGCGCACCGCGGCCCGGCGTTCGGCGAGCTCCTCCCAGGTGCGGCTCTGGTTCTGCTTGACGGCCGCGCGCCGCGCCTCGTCGGGCACGCTCGCACCCACGGCGTTGAAGGCGTTTCGGAGGGCCGCGTGCGCGGCGTAGGCGAACCGCACCTGGCGCGGATCGCCGCGCCATCCCGCGTCGCCTAGCCCCGCCTGGTAGCCAGCGAAGAGCAGCTCGTCGAGCGCCGCGAGGTCGGCCGGCTCCACCTCGTAGAACGCGCTCGCGACCGACAGGGTTTGCCCGACCTCTTCGCCGACCGCGTACTGGCCGGCGAACTCCCAGTCGATGCCCACCGTCTCCTCCGACCCTTCCGCCCCGCGGCGGGCCAGGAGGTTCCGTCGGATGGCGTCCCCGTGACAGAACGTCTGGGGCAGCCGCTCCAGCGCGGCGCAGAAGGCGTCCCGCTCCTCCCAGAGGCGAAGGATCGCGTCCACGACCGGCCGCGGCCACCACCGGCGCACGTCCGGGTCTTCGGGCGCGACCGTGATCCGCGCGACGAGCGGGCCGTGTCGTTCCAACCAGGTGCGCAGCCGCCGCCCACCGAGCCAGGGAGCGCGTGGAAGCGACCGTCCGGCCAGGTAGGCGCCGTTGAACTGGCCCAGGTGCCGCGCCGCGAGCGCCCAGCGCGCGAGTGGCCACGCCCGCTCCCCGTCTTCCCGGACGTGCTCCAGCCAGAGCCAGACGATGCCATCCGCCGGCTCGTCGCAGCCGTAGCAACGCGGCGCGCGCAGACCGGCCGGCAGGTCGTCCAGCAGACCTGAACGGTAGAGTAGCATCTCGCGTTTCCAGTAGCCGATGTGCGTCGGGTCGTCCTGGCCGGCCACGCGCGAGAGTGTTTTGAGGACCACGCTCCACGGCCGCTCGGCCGGGCCCACGCGGGCCACACCCTGGAGCAAGAAGAGCGACCGTGCAACGTCGAGCGCGCCGAATCCTCCCGCGCTCAGGGGCACCGCGTCCCAGTCGCCGAGTACCGCGCCCGGCTCCCCGAGCGCCGCCCGGGCCACCTCCTGCAACCGCCCCGCGGCGACGGTGGCGAGTCGTTCCCGCACGTTCAGCACCATCGATCACTCCTTTCGTTCGATGATCTCGATCAGCTCAGTCCGCTGGAAATGGCGCGCCCAGCCGAGCGGCGTACTGTGAAACACGCCGTCTTCGATTTGCAGGTCAGGCTTTCCGTCTAGCACCAGGCGCGCGAGATCCTCCGGCGCCGTGGGCTCGGTGGACCAGCAGATCACGGCGCGCGAGGGCTGTCGCTGACGGTAGAACTCCACGATGGCATCGAGTTGTGCGTCCGCGTTCGACGCGGAAAGTCGCGGAAACGCGATCTCGTCCTCTCCGCCCGGCGCCGGCGCGTAGACCCAGGTCACGCCGTTCTTGCGATGGACCTCGCCGTTGGCGCCACGCGCGCTCCGGACGATCCACCGGCGCACGTTCGCCGTCAACGCCCGCACCCGCCGATCGGGGGGCGCGTCAGCGTCGAGAAAAGTGGGCATGGGTCGGGCCCTCCGACATCTCGCGCCGGTACGGTATCACGCGGCTCTTCGACACGTCCCGCGTGATACCGTACCAGATCCGCGGTTGACAGGCCAGCGGCGCGCGTCGAGAATACGGCGTGGGCTGGATGAACGAACGAGGGAAGGCGGCACCACGATGATGCTGGACGAAGCAGCCATTCGCGCGAGCCTTGCCGGCCTGAACGGGCCGACTGGAGCGCTACTTCTGGCCGCCGACGAAGTGGTGAGTGTCGTGATCGAGGACCGCTGGGCCGCGGTTGTCCTTGGCAAGGACCAGGTGTCCGTGGAGTTCCTGCGCCTGGTCCACGACCACCTTTGGCGCTCCTTTCCCGACGCGACGTTCGAGGTGCGGACGGGCAGCGACGTGTTCCGGGGCGGCTCCGGGTTCGGCCAGGGCCGGCACGTCGTCGCGGTGCTGGGTGGCAAGGGCGGCGTGGGAAAGTCGACCGTCGCGGTTAGTCTGGCCCTGACGCTCTCGGCCATGGGGTTATCGGTTGGATTGTTGGATGCCGATCTGAACGGGCCGGACATTCCGCACATGCTCGGCGTCCATCCCCGGAGCGGGCACCGCGGACTGAACTGGAAGCTGCTGACCTCGACTGTCACACCTCCCTCGCAGCGGCCGCGGCCGCAGGAGCGGTATCGCCTGGAAGTGATGTCGGTCGGGTTCGTCGTGCCGGAGCGGCTGCCGCTGGCCGTCACCGGCCGCGCGCTCGTCTCGACGATGCTGCGCTACCTGATCTTTGGCATCGCCTGGAGTGCAGACGTTCTCGTGATCGACGCGCCGCCGGGCACCGGCGAGGAGCTGCAGGTGATGGCGCACGACCTGCCGCTCTCGGGTGCTATCTTCGTCACCACGCCGCAGGACCTGGCCCAGATGGACGCGGAGCGCACGTTGGGCCTGCTGACGGAGCACGGCGTGCCGGTGATCGGGCTCGTCCAGAATATGGCCGGGCTCACCTGCCCCCATTGCGCGCAGGAGATCGACCTCTTCTCCCAGTCGACCCGTCTGACGGACGCTGGCGTGCGGGTCCTCGGCCGGATCCCGTTCGACGTCCGCTTATCCGTCACAGCAGATCAAGGTGAGCCGCTGGTGCTCGGAGACCCGCGAGGACCGATCGCCTACGAATTTGCGAAGATCGGCCTGGCGGTTCGTCGTGCGCTGGAATGACCGCCTTGACGCGGCCAGGTAGCCAAGCTTAATATCGCGGAGCGCGGGTCGATCGTTCCGCACCGAATCAGGAGTCGAGCACGTGCTCGGCCGAAATAGACAGGAGAGATGAAATGCCATACGCGCGAATCGCCGTGTACACGTTCAAGCCGGGTCAGGTCGACGAGGTCATTCGGCTCGCGAAGGAAGGAATGTTGCCGATTTTCCAACGGCAGCCAGGGTATCGCCGGTACCATGTGATCAGGACCGGCGACGACTCGGCAATCTCGATGAGCAGCTGGGAAACGAAGCAGGTAGCGGACGCCGCCGTGCAAAAGGCCGCCGACTGGGTCAAGGCGAACGTTGCCGACAAGATCGCCACGGTCCAGAACTACGTTGGGGAAGTGGCATTCAGCGACGTGGCCAGCGGATAATCGCGAGAGGGACCAGACCTCGGTGTTTGAGAGGTGTGCGGTGGTGGGG
>DATLRG010000589.1:0-2601 GCA_035534795.1 Chloroflexota bacterium | reverse complement strand
GCCACTCCCGACCATCGAAGTGGGCCAATCAAGAGTATCAAACACAGCCTGCGGCAAAGGTCGTCCATTCGCCGACCCCACTTGTGGCCACCGCCTCGATCCATGCATGGAAGAGATCGGCGCGGCGTCCCCGGACCATCTCTCCGCACTGCTGCGCCAGGGAGTAGGCTGCTCGGAGAGCGGCACGTGCGTTCTGCATCTGCGCGAGCGCTGCTTGCGCCACGCCAGCGAGGCGCTCCGGCTGGCGCACCAAGAGCCACGAGAGTTGGCGCGCGGAGGCTCGCCGCGGTCGGGACGCCGCCTCCTGCACCGAAGCGGGAAGGTTCTCTTGAGCCTGACGCTATGTGGTCGGCGTTGTCGGGGCGGGGGTCTCCCGTCGTTGCTGAATCCATCGGACTCATTGCTTGCGTGAACCGGTGAAGCCTTGGGCTTGAATCTCCCGCAGGAGTTGGGAGCCGTTGCGACAGCTCGCGTCCCAGCGCTGCTGGAGGTGTGCGACGAAAGGAGCCAGGATCCCCGGCATTGACCGTCGACTCGCCCGCTCGGGAAAGCCGTCGGCGCGCACGTAGCGCGTCACGGTGGTGCGACGGAGCCCGACCGCCTCGGCGATCGCCCGGATACTCTTTCCCTGCGCGTGCAACTCCCGCACGTGGGCGACGCGCATCGGCCGGCGTTCCTGCGCTGCCTGCCGACGGACCTGCTCGGGAGGCGAACGATGAGCCGGGGGCAGCGGTCCCGGTAGCGATCGATCTGAGGTGACGGAGGGAGACGCTCGGCGGGTGGCGGGAAGAGAGACATGGCGCACGGCGGTCGCCTGGCGGTCAACGAGGCGTTCCAGCGCCGCGCGCAGATTCTTCAGGAGGTGCCCGCGATCGGCCACTGGCGTCGCCTGAGGTGCTCCTGCGGCGCTGCCGCGCGCATCCTCCGTGGACCGATCCGAGCACACCACCTCAACCGCCGCATGCGCCGGAAGCCAGGTGGCGAGGGCTGGGGCGGTGCGATCCTCCCAAAGAGCCAGGGGACGACGGTGTTCGAGATCCACAATGATCGTCCCGGAGGACTGGCCCTTGCGCTTGGCGAAGTCATCCACCCCGATCACCCGGGGCAGGCAAGGCGGCAGAGCCGGCCGGGCACGGACACGCCGCCCGAGCGTGCTCGGGCTCGCGGGCAGGCGACGCCGCTGGCCCACGCGCGCGCCCGGATTGCCTCCGCGCGCGACGCCAAGGGTGTGCAGCGCCTCACGAAAGCGCCGGGTCGCGCGCGCGTAGGGCGCAACGAGATCGGGCAAACGTTCCGGAAAGACCCGACGCGGACAGGTGCGCTCGGCACAGCGGAAACGCCGCACGCGCAAAACGATCTGGACCGGGAACGGGCCCCAGGGGAGGTCGCGCAGGGTCCGCCGATCGCGACGGTGGACGCGACTCGATTGAGTCTGGCAGAGCGGGCACGCGACGAAACGCTGGAGGCGACGTACCGCCAGCGACAGCATCTTCCCCTCCATCACACCGCTCTCGACGCGCAACGACACCGGCGGCACGAGCGATACCGCAAGGTCATGAGTTTGTGCGTTCATCCCCTACACTGTACCAGGATCCGCCAGCCGTCCTGCACCAAAAGCGCCGAAGCGCCCGACGAAGGGGTCCACCTTACCTTCGTGCAGGTCATTCCCTCCACTCTGGCATCACCCGGCACCATTCGTGCAGAGGTGCCTTGCCACTTCCGGCACGCAAGCCAGGACCGACCACCGCGTGGTCGGCTGGTCAAAGAATGAAACGCACGGAGGGACTGATGCCTGCCACTCCAATCGCGAATTTTGGCACGGCGCTGATGACGTCGATCGGCTCGGCCCTGGTGCTGTTCCTCAATGCCGTCCCCAAGATTATCGCCTTCGTGGTGATCTTGCTGATCGGCTGGTTCATCGCCTCGGCGCTGGCGAAACTCGTGGCCTCGCTCCTGCGCCGCGCGCGGTTTGACGACCTGGCGGCGCGGTCCGGGTTCAACGGCTTCGTCCGCAACATGGGACTCAGCATCGACGCCTCCGGACTGATCGCCGAGGTCGTCAAGTGGTTCGTTCGCCTGATTGTCCTGGTGGTCGCGTTCGACGCGCTGGGACTGCCGATTATCTCGACGATCCTGACTCAGTTCGTGTTCTGGCTGCCGAATCTGTTCGTCGCCCTCGTCGTCTTGATGATCGCCGGTTTCGTGGCAAACACGGTCTACCGCCTGGTGCGCGGCGCCGCGGCAGAATCGGGCGTGGGGAGCGCGGAGCTTCTCGCCGGCGGAGCCAGGGCAGCCGTCTGGGCCTTCGCTGCCTTGATCGCCGTGGACGAGCTCGGCATCGCGACCTCGCTGGTCAACATTCTGTTCTTCGGCTTCGTCGCCGCGCTCGCGTTGGCGCTCGGCCTGGCCTTCGGTCTTGGCGGCCGCGAGACGGCAGCCAAGATTGTCGGGGACTGGTACCGTGGAAGTCAGCAGGTGCGGCCCGCGTCGGGCTCAGCCGGCGGTGCTGCTCCCCAGGAAATTCCCGTCGAGCGCCCGGGTGAGACTGGCCGCGCGGCGTGATCGATTTCGAGTCCTGTCAGGCAGGAAATAGTCGATGAG
>DATLRG010000588.1:0-3975 GCA_035534795.1 Chloroflexota bacterium | reverse complement strand
TCCAATTGCAGGAATGAGTTGGATTTGCGCAGCAAATCCAACTCATTCCTGCAAGGCTCACCCTGGATTGCGCTGATCGCTCGCCGTGAGCCGGTTCAATCGTCGATCGCCTGGTAGGCCGACGTCCAGAAATCGAGACAGACGCGCGGTGGACTGGGGGACGTCCAGGCGCACTGGGTCATCAGGATCGTGACCATGCCCTACTTGGGTCCGAATACCAGGAGGTGCCCATGCCGCCATCCCAGCCGAACCTTCCGACCGACCCGGCCACGTCGTCGCGCCGGGTGACGATGGAAACGCCGAAGCCCCAGCCGTGACTGTCAAAGTAGCCCGGGACCAAACCGGACACTGCCTTCTGCGCGGGCGTCAGCTGATCGGTCGTCATGGTCTCGACCGAAGGCCGGGACAGGATGCGCTCGCTGGCATGCTTCCCCTGGCTCAGCATCATCTGGCCGAACGCCAGGTAGTCGTCGATGGTCGAGACCAGACCCCCGGGCGGCGGACGGGAACGCGGGTGGGCGGCTCCATTGGCCGCCGGCGGCCTCATCGTAGACCTCGAGCGCTCCGGATTCGCGCTTGGTCCAGTAGCTGGTCGAAAGCCGGTCGAGCTTGGTCGCGGGCACGCTAAAGCTGGTGTCCTCCATGCCGAGCGGCTCGAAGATGCGTTCGCGGAGGAACGTCTCGAGCGCCTCACCCGAGGCACGCGCGATCAAGATGCCCAGCGCGTCAGACCCCGTGTCGTACAGCCACTGCTCGCCCGGCTGGTGCATGAGCGGCAGCGACCCCAGGCGGCGGATCCACTCATCCGGCGCCGGCATCGTCGAAGGGCTCGGCGGCCCCATTCCAATTTGCAGCTCGCTCGCGGCCTTCAGGATCGGATACGCGTCCGGCGGCGCCATCATCTGGCCGAAGCCCATGCGGAAGGTCAGCAGGTCGCGCACGGTGATCGGCCGGCTCGCGGGCTCGGTGTCGTCGACCGGCCCATCGAGCCGCTTCAGGACCCTGCGGTCGGCCAACTCGGGCAGCAGCCGATCCACGGGCTCGTCCAGCCGCAGCCTGCACTCCTCCACCAGGATCATCGTCGCCGCCGCCGTGATCGGCTTGGTCATCGAGGAGATGCGGACGATCGTGTCGCGTCGGATCGGGTCACTGCTGCCGACCGCCTTTGTGCCGATCGCCTCGACGTGTACCTCGCCCCGCCGGCTGACCAGCGTGACGAGACCGGGCACGTCGCCGCGCCAGCCCACGTCGCGCAGCCCGGCCAGGTAGCCCGCGAAGACCGCCTCGTCGAGCGCCGGGAGGTCGGCCGGCTCCACGTCGTAGAACGCGCTGGCGACCGACAGCGTTTCCCCGACCTCCTCGCCGACCGCATAATGGCCGGCGTGCTCCCAGTCGATGCCCACCGTCTCCTCGGACCCGTCTGCCCCACGGCGGGCCAGGAGGTTCCGCCGGATGACGTCCCCGTGGCAGAACGTCTGGGGCAGCCGCTCCAGCGCGGCGCAGAAGGCGTCCCGCTCCTCCCAGAGGCGAAGGATGGCGGCCACCACCGGCCGCGGCCACCATCGACGGACGTGCGGGTCGAAGGGCGCGGCCGCGATCCGCGCGACGAGTGGGCCGTGGCGTTCCAACCAGGTGCGCAGCCGCCGCCCACCCAGCCAAGGAGTGTGCGGAAGCGACCGCCCGGCCAGGTAGGAGCCGTTGAATCGGCCCAGGTGCCGCGCTGCGAGCGCCCAGCGCGCGGGTGGCCACGCGCGCTCCCCGTCCTCCCGGACGTGCTCCAGCCAGAGCCAGACGATGCCGACCGCCGGCTCGTCGCACACGTAGCAACGCGGCGCGCGCAGACCGGCGGGCAAATCGTCCAGCAGGCCCGATTGGTAGAGCAGCATCTCGCGTTTCCAGTAGCCGATGTGGGCCGGGTCGTCCTGGCCAGCCACGGGCGCGAGCACTTTGAGGACCACGCTCCATAGCAGCTCGGCCGGGCCCACGCGTGCCACGCCCCGGAGCACGAATAGCGACCTTGCAACGTCGAGCGCGCCGAATCCCCCCTTCAGGGGCACCGCATCCCACTCGCCGAGCACCGCCCCCGGCTCCCCGAGCACCGCCCGGATCGCCTCCCGCAGCGGCCCCGAGGATCTGTTGATGATTCGTTCCCGCACGTCCAGCGCCATCTATCCCTCAGCAACGATCGGCAAGATCAGCATCCCCAAGCATGACCAGCGTGGGCGCTTTGATCGACTGAACGTCTCGATCGGCCTCGCTGGCGACGCTCAGCACGCCGAAGCGCGGTGTGGCGAGGAACTCTTGGCGCTCCTGTTCGGTCATCTTCCTGGCCATGGTTCCTCCTCAAACCGTGCATCGCCTCACTCGCCCCTGCGCTGGACATTTCGCGCTGCCTCTTCTCGGCTGCGCGACGGCGCACTGATTGTCAGCGAACTGATCAGTCGACTCGCTGCCGCCGTCACTTCGTCGACGGCGCGTTCGAATGCCGCTTCGTTCACACGCGATGGGTGGTTGGAGCCGCTCAGCTTCCGAACAAACTGAATGGCCGACGCTCGGATCTCAGCTTCGCTAGCCGATGGCTCGAGGTTCGCCAGGCGTTTGATACTACGGCACATCGGCGTACTCTATCTCACTCTCTGCCCCTCGCCTGCTCGCTGGTAGTCGAGGTAAACGACTCCGGAGCCGACGGGTTCGTATCCGCCGTTGGCCAAAAGTCGGCCATGACCTCATACAGCCGCCGTCCGTACAGGTACGTGTCGATCGCACTCTGCTGACCGTTGACGAACGAGTGCAACTCCTCGTCAATGATAGCCCAATCGAGTTCTCGGTTCGGCCCATCGATGAAGCCATCGAGTGACACCATCATCGAGTAGATCACCTTTCTCATGATGACCTCCGTCCATCCGCGTTGCGATGGGTGGCGCTAGAATGAGCAGGTGGCGCCACTGGCGTCGCGGCGCGCGAATCGCGATCAAGCCACCTGTTCGCCGCTGGGTTGGCCAACTAAGTCCCCGCTCGCCTCAAAACCACCGACAAAGCCCCCCCAGTCGTCCCTGGGCTCTCTCGGGGGTGAAGTTACAACGATCAAACGGACTGGGCCGTCACTCCGTATCGTGTAACCATGCTCGATTCCGCGCGGGAGGAACACATATCCGCCCTCGTCCACGTCGAACGTCTGGTCGCCGCACGTGAAGGTAAGAGCGCCTTCGCAGACATAAAACATCTCGTCTTCAGTCGCATGCATGTGAATGCGCGGCTCCTCGCCCTTCTTGGTAGCGTACTCGACGAAGGCTGCGCCGTTGGTTGTTTTGAATTCGCCAGCCTTAACCGTGAAGTCGATCCCATTTCGATAGGTCCAACCTTGCCCACGCTTCAGAGCATAAGCTTTCACCCAAACCTCCCAATTGTGAACGTCGTCGTCGGCGCACTCCAAGTGTTCATGCGCGACGACCGGTTCAGCGCGGACCTGCCTGCCAGAGGCCGATCACGTTGCCGGCGGGGTCACGGACCGTCGCAACCCATAAGTTCCCTTCGGGGTAGGGCGCCGTGACCACCTCGCCGCCACGTGCCGTGACCCGCTCAACAGCGTCGTCGATGCGATCGACATAGATGTAGGGAAGCAGGCCCGGCTCCCGAGAGATCGCGCGACCGGTCACCCATCGGCCAATGAGGTGCCCGGTCGCGTCGTCAAATCTGGGATCGTCGCGATCGCGCCACCAAATCTTCCAGCCGAGGACGTGCTCATAGAATGCTGCCGACTGAACGGGATCGATCGCGGGGATTTCCAGGTAGGACAGGCCACCGTGCCTCGTCAGGCGCGCGTCTCCACCGGCATCGCCACCCCGTATCTTCTCGTGGTCGTTCTGCGTCATTGCCGTCTCCTCTCTCCAAGGCTCTACCTCGTCGGCCGGCACGCTATTTGTTCCGTCAGGGAGGACGTGAGGGCTGAGGTGTGCGAAAACCTGGCCCTCCGGG
>DATLRG010000587.1:0-2848 GCA_035534795.1 Chloroflexota bacterium | reverse complement strand
AGCTCTGACGTCTCCTCGACCGTAATGACTCGCTCGTCGAGCGACGCGATCGAGGAGCCCAGAGCGTTGAGCATCGTGGTCTTGCCGGCACCGGTCGGCCCGCTCACCAGCACATTCACGCCGGCCTGGACCGCGGCGTCGAGAAAGCGCGCGGCGGCCTCGGGGAGTGTGCCGAGCTGAACGAGCTGCTCGAGGGACTGAGCCCGTAGGATGAACTTGCGAATCGTCACGCAACACCAGCGGGTGGTGGCCGGTGGGATCGCCGCGTTCAGGCGCGAGCCGTCGGGCAGACGCGCATCGACCATCGGCGAGGAATCGTCGAGTCGACGGCCAAGCGGTCCGACCAGACGCTTTACCAGTTGGCGCAGCTCCGCGTCGTCGTCGAAGAAGAGGTCGGAGACGAGCTGCTTCTGCCCACCGCGAATGACAAAAATGCGATTGGGGCCATTGATAATCAACTCTTCGACCGAGGGGTCGTCCATCAGCGGCTGAAGGATCCCGAGGCGGAGCAGGCCATCGAAGAGCCGCTGCTCGACGCCAGCGGGGTCGACCAGGATCGGGGCATTCGTCGTCGCGGCGCGCCGCTGATAGGTCGCGACGTGCTCGCGAATGAGGGCGCGGATCCGCTCCTCGTCATCCGGGCCAGGTGTGAGCAGTTGCCGCTCGTCGAGGAGCCGGCCGACCGCCGTGCGCACGTCCTCGCGGAGCGTCCGCTCGGCGCCGCGATCGAGGTAGGACGGGGAACGCCCGTCAGTGGACGGAGGTCGCGTCGATACCATTCGGTACTCCTTCGGTCCCAACCGTCGTCTGCCGCCGCCACGGCCAGCGCCGCCAGGCGCTCGGGAACCGGAATGACAACCGACCGTGGCCGTTCGCGAGTGGCTCCGGCGGGAGCAGAATGCGATCACCGGCGACCCGTTCAGCCAGGTCGAGAATCGCGCGGGTGACCCGCCCGCGACTTTCGAGGACGAGAGGCCGCTGGGCGAGGATCGCGCGCTCGACCGCGGGCCGCTCGTCGGGAATGACCGCGGCGGCAGGCGTGGCGAGCGCCCATTCGATCTCCGAACGCGCGTGGTGAAAACGGCGGTCGTACCGGTTCAACACCAGGGCGACTCGCTCCGGCGCGACGCCGAGCTGCCGCTTCAGGAGACCGAGACCGGTCCGGGCGTGCCAGACGCCGACGAGGTCAGCCGAAGCGACGAAGAGAAGCTGGTCGGCGAGACCGAGCGCCGTGCGATGGAGCGCCATATCGTCGCCAAGGAGATCGGCGCCGACGTCGAGAATGACGTATCGATACCGTGAGCGGAGCTCGGCGATGAGCCGCTTGAAGAAACGCGCCGACACGCCGGTCCGCATCTCGGGCTTCGGTATCCCGCCGAGCACCACGCCCTGGGGACTGCGCGCTCCCAACGGCTGGACTTCCTGGGCGAGGGCGCGCTCCCATTCTCCGGAACGCGCCGGCTCGGCGTGGGCGAGCATGTACAGATTGCGCGTCGGATCCGCGTCCAGATACGCGGCGAGACTCGGACCGGCGACGTCGGCGTCGACCAGAATGGTTGGCGCGACGGCCCCCAGCGCCACCGCGAGATTCAACGCGAGCATCGTGCGGCCGGGGCTCCCGTGGCCACTCGCCACGGCGATGACCCCCATGGTCTCGCTCGCGGGAAGCTCATCCGTAGTTATGTCGCGACTGGTGGGCCTCGACGGCGGACGCGGCACCCGCGGACGCTCTCCGCGAAGCGCCCCATGCAGCGCCTGCTCGACCGTGGCGACGTCGGCGTCCAGAGGGATCGTGACCCCGGGACCGTTCTGCCAGGTGGGCTCGTGTCCCGGCGCCAGGACGACCAACGGGATGCCGGTCTGGGCAAGCTCGGTGAGCGTCTCGACGGTCAGGCGATGCAGGTCGAACGCAACGAGGGCGACGTCGACACCATTGCACTGAGCCGCGACGACGAGCTGCTCGGCCGCGAGGCAGCGCTCGACGACCATGAACTCGCGCGAGGCGCTGAGCGCCGGGAGCAACGTCTGCTCCCGCTCCGGGTCGCCCAGACCGACCAGCAAGCGCAGTGGTGGTGCATCGGTCTCCGGGGAGTTGCTCCCGTTCAGAGCTAATGGATCGGCGTCGTTGTCAGCATTGATCGACATGGCCCGGCCTACTGTCGCCCGGGTGGGAGCAAGGCCACGTCGAGCTGCCCCGCCCATTTCGCCCGCGTGAGCTGCACCGCCTTGTCGGAGCTGACCACCAGAGTCACCCACGCGATCGACCCGGACGTGCCGGACGGATCCGTCGCTCCGGTATTCACCACGGTCAGGTTTTGATCGCGGCCGACGTCGTACACCGTCACCCCCGGCAGGACGACCGTCGTCTGCGCCTCGGGCTTACCCTGGTTGATCGTCGCGAGCACCTCGACGGTGTCGCCGGGGCGCAAGCGGCCCCCGACGGCCGTGTCCGCGTGGACCGCGATCGTGACGGCGACCTGGCCCGGCGCCAGCGCGGGACGAGACGCGAGCTGGGCGGGAACGAGCATCTGTTGGGCGTGGACCGGCTCGGCCAGGGGATGACCGACGACGTTCGTCAGATCCGTCGCGGGAATCGCCGCCTGATACATCCCGTCGTCGACTCGGACCCGGGCGGTGGCGACGTCCCCGGCCGCGAGGACGGCTCCCTCGGGCAGGTCGCGCGTCGCGACGAGGACAGAACGCGTATCGGACGAGGCGCTCCAGAAGGCAATCGAGCCACCGGTCGCCAGGAGCAGAAGAAAAAGCCCGAAGACTGCGCGCCAGTCCAGTCGGCGCGGCTGGTGCAGCGCGCGAGTCGGTGACAATGCTGATACAGCCATCGGTTACC
>DATLRG010000586.1:0-4653 GCA_035534795.1 Chloroflexota bacterium | reverse complement strand
TCCATCGTGCCCTCCTTGACATTCTGCTAGAGCACAACGATGGCAGCCCGCCTCCTCGTCGGTCAGTCCGGTGGCCCGACCGCGGTGATGAATAGCTCGCTGCTGGGCGTGATCGAGGCGGCCCTCGAGCGGTCGGAGGTCTCCAACGTTCTCGGCGCGATCGACGGCATCGAAGGACTGCTCGAGGGCCAGGCGATCGACCTGGGGCATGAGGACCACGCGACCCTGCGGGCGCTGCGGCGCACGCCATCCGCCGCGCTCGGCTCGTGTCGCTACAAGCTGCAAAGCGGCGATGCGGACCGGCTCCTCGACCAGCTTCGCCGCCTGGGCGTTGGCTACTTCGCCTACATCGGCGGCAACGACTCGGCCGACACCGCCCACACCCTGGCACGACGGGCGGCCGAGATTGGGCAAGACCTGCGCGTCATCGCCATCCCCAAAACGATCGACAACGATCTCCCCAGCACCGACCACTGCCCCGGCTATGGCTCGATCGCCCGCTTCGTCGCCACGGCGCTGCAGGATGTCGGCCGCGACACCGAGGCGATGCACCGGCTCGACCCGGTGAAGATCGTCGAGGTGATGGGGCGCAACGCCGGCTGGGTCGCCGCGGCGAGCGCCCTGGGCAAGCGCGACGGCCGCGATCCACCCCACTTGATTTGCCCGCCGGAGCGGCTTTTGGACCTCGATCAGTTCCTCGACAGCGTTCAGGCGGTGCAGCGCCGCCTGGGCCACGCGGTGATCGTGGTCGCCGAGACGGTCCGCGGCGCGGATGGCGCGCTGATCGGGGCCGACCGCGACGTGCGCGACAGCTTCGGCCACCGACGGCTGGTCGAGCCGGCCCGTAAGCTAGCAGCGCTGGTCGAAGAACGTCTGGGCCTGCGCGCGCGCTACGACCGTCCCGGCACGATCCAGCGCATGTCGTCGCCCTGCCAGTCAGAGGTTGATCTGAACGAGGCCGAGGCCGCCGGCCGCCACGCCGTCGACGCCCTCCTCGCGGGCAACACCGATCAGATGGTCGCGTTGATCCGCCCGCCGGGGCCTGGGTACCGCTGCGACTTCGGCCTCGCGCCACTGTCCGCGGTCGCTAATGTCGAGAAGCCGCTGCCGCCCGCGTTCTTCCCCGGCGACGATGCGCTGCCCACCCCGGCCTTCCGCGCCTACGCCGAGCCGCTGCTGGGCGGTCCCTTGCCGGAGCACGCGCGGCTGCAGCGTGTGTTCGTCAAAATTTAGTGCTCGGCCACGTGGGGACCGAGCACTGGAGGGCAGCCGATCTTGCGCCTACGCGATATCCCGGAGCTTGAGCGCCAGTTGGAGCTGGAACCGGTCGTCCTCGCTGTCCAGGTGCAGGCCGGTGATCTCTTCGATCCGCTGGAGCCGATAGCTGACGGTGTTACGGTGGAGGTAGAGCAGCTCAGCGGTCTTGCTGAGGTTGCCGTGGGTCGCGAAGAACGCTTTGAGGGTTGGGACGAGATCGCTGCCGTGGCGCCCATCGTGCTCGACGACCTTTTGCAGCGTCTCTTCGTAAAAGCTGGTGAGCTCGGGCGTTCCGTGCAGGTGGAAGAGGATGCGATAGATGCCCAGGTCGTCGAACGCGGTCGTCCGGTCTGGCCCGAAGAGCCGCAGGGCGATGATCAGCGCCTGCTCGGCCTCGCGGTACGCACGCGGCGAGTCCAGCACGCGCGGGTAGAGGCGGCCCAGCGCGGCCGAGACGGTCATTCCTTCCAGGCGCCCGGACACGCCGCGGCGAATCTCCTCGACCTGGCCGCGCACCACGGCGATGCCCCCCGTGGGATCGACCGGATAGAGCGCCGCGGCGCTCTCGCTGTTGATGCGCAGCAGCACCCCGGGGTTGACGCGGGCCACCACGTCGGTCAGTCCGCGGCTGAACGTCTGACGGAGCTGCGCGCCGTACTGCTCGTTGTGGCTGCTGATCCACTCCAGGTAGGCCGACGACGTATCCAGGTCGAAGAGGACCACGGCGTACTGCTTCAGCGGATCGAATCCGAGCAACTGACCACGGCTGATGATCGTGGCTTCCGAGGTGAAGTGGCCGGCGAAGAGGTCGTCGAGAAAGTCACTGCGGATGCGCTTCTCGGCCTCGCTGATCGCCTGGCGCTTGGCGATTTCCAGCGCGCAGACGGCGGCGGCCCGGCCGGCCGCGACGCGGTCGATCTCGTCCAGCTCGTCCTCGCGCCCGATGATCGAGAGGTAGCCGACCGGCGTTCCGCTGACGACAATCGGCGCGACGAAGCGGGCCCAGCCGGGCGCGGCCAGCGGCCAGCGGGCGATGGGCGGCGACGTGCTCGAGAGCGACTGGCCGGCCAGCCATTCCCCCGTCGTCGCGGGTTGGCGCAGCGCGGCCACCAGCTCGTCGCGGTTGATCGTCCAGCGCGGAGGGCTGTGGTAGACCTCCAGCACGCCGGCGCGGTCCTCGACGGCGACCGGCTTGCCGGTGATCTCGGCCAGCGTTTCGATGATCGCCTCGATCCCACGGTTCTCGATCGTCTGCTGGGCCAGCCGGCGGTAAATCTGGACGCCGCGCTGCTCGAGCTCGGCGCGGCGGTTGACGACCAGCCCGATCACCGTCTTCTCGATTTCGGCCAGTCGGGCATGCGCGGGCATGGTGAGCAGCGGCGTACCGATGGCGTCGGCCAGCGCCTGCGCTCCCGGCGGCACCGGGCCCGAGACCGCCAGGCCGGAGATGCCGCGCCCGGCCAGCGTCTGGAGGATGCTGGCCAGCAGCGCGTGCGGCGCCTCGCTCTGCACCGGCAGCACCGCCAGCGCGAGCTCACCAGCTTCGAGCCGCTCGAACGACGGGTGATCCAGGTGGACCAGCCGCGCCCAGGTCACCGCCCGCTCCAACCCGCTATCGCCACCCACCACGGCCGTCCCCGGCGGCAGGGCCAGGCGCAGCACGTCGCGCACGGTGACGGCCGGGCGATCGACCCCCGGCATGCCGTCCGGCGGATCACCTGAAACGAGGGTCGGGTCGGCATTCACCGGGTCATGCTCCCAAAGTATGGCCAGGGTGAGCAGTCTAGAGATAGGATTGCGGTGCGATGCACCGCAATCCTATCTCTAGACTGCTCACCCTGGACCAACCATAAGACTCTCGACAGCGCAACGGTGCTTCTTCCGACGTGAATCGGAAGAGAGTATAGCACCCCACGGACTTTCATCGCCCGTCAATCGACGGTAGAATCATGCCACGTCGGATCAGGCAATCTGATACCGCGGCATGGGGCGAGGAGAGGGGCGGTGACAAACCTGACGGCCGACCGCGATCTCACCGCTCGCGACGTACAAGAGCTCGCGAGCAGCGACGCGGTGGCAGCGTTTTTCAGTGGTCTTGGCTACGACACGGCGGCGCGGGTGCTTCAGACGGCGACCGCGATGGGCGTCACCGCCGAGTCTCTCCAGCGAAAAATCCGACGTATCGAACGAGTTGCCAGTCAGGATGGCGGCGCACTCGAGGTTTACCTGATCGAGCTGGACTCGGTGACCGTCGCGGTGACCCAGGGACTGGCCCGTGCCCTCCGCGACCGCGCCGGCGACTATCTGCTGGTCCTGACCGACGACTACGAGTCCATCGACGTCGTTCTTCTGGAGCGCGAGCGTCCGGTGCGCCCGTCCACGGGTCTGGCCACACCTCGCGTCACAATCCGCTCGCGCACCCTGAGCGTGGCGCGCCGCGATCCGAGCCCTGTCGCCCTGCGGGTGCTCCGGCGCTTCAGCTACACCGAAGGCGATGCGTTCGCCCAGTTCGACAAGCTGCGCTCCGCGTACAGCGTCGCCGAGTGGTCCGAGCCGCTCTTCAACAACCGCGCCCTTTTCTCCGACTACTTCCTGAACGCGCGGCTGCCGGGCCTGCCAGAATGGTCAGAGGATGCGAAGCCAGTCTACCGCCAGCTCGTCGACCTCTATGGCCGGGCGCGGGACCGTCTTGCCGGCGCGGACGAGGCCACCGTCCGCCGAGAGCTGATCGAGCCCGCGCTCGAAGCGCTCGGCTTTGCCGTCACCGCCGGCCCGAGCGCGGACCGGGCGCCGGATTACCTCCTCGCCACGAATCCCAAGGGCAAAGATCCCGTCGCCTGCCTGGCCTACACCTGGGACCGGGCGCTCGACGGGAGGGACGAGGCCCGCGACACCAGCCGGTCCGGCGACAACCCGGGCGCGCGCGTCGTCAGCGTGCTCGAGGCCGGCGCGGCGCCCTGGGCACTCGTGACGAATGGCAAGCTCTGGCGGTTATACGCGGCCGCGGCAGCCTCCCGAGCGACCAGCTACTACGAGCTGGACCTCGAGGAGACGCTGGCCGCGGTCGACCCCAACGACGCATTCCGGTACTTCTGGCTGTTCTTCCGAGCCGCGGCGTTTCAACCGCGCGAGGTTCTCGTCGGCGGAGAGTGGCGGGAGATTTCGTTCCTCGACCGGCTTTTGCTGGAGAGCGCAGACTACGCCCGGCGCCTGGGCGAACGACTCAAAGAGCGCGTCTTCGACGAGGTCTTTCCTGAGCTAGGAATCTGTCTGAGTTGAACTGGAAACAAGTGGGATGAAAGCACCAGAACGGCGGGATGACCTGATCGGCCGGCCGCGGTTGGCCGTCTTTCCGTCCGCCGGCCTCCTACGTCAGCGCCAGGCGTTGCCGCAGAC
>DATLRG010000585.1:0-13393 GCA_035534795.1 Chloroflexota bacterium | reverse complement strand
GCCACTCCGTACCCTTCACGTTCCAACCGCGATCGCCAGCTTTGGCGCGACCTCGCGGGCGAAGCGACGCGCTCCGTCGAGGCGCGGGAAGTCGCTGAACCGCAGAATGAAGTCGCGCACGCCCACGTCGACGAACGCCTGAAGCCGTTCGGTCACTTGCTCGGGGCTGCCGACGATCGCCGAGCTCTGCGAGTGGGGATAGAGGGCGCTGCGCTCGGCCTGCGCGCGCGCCTCGGCCTCGCTGTGGGCGATAGCCACGACCTGGCACTGCCAGTTGACCAGAATGTCGGCGACGTCGCGTCCGACTTTCTGGCAATGCTCGGCCAGCACGGCGATCTTCCGACGGAGGTCGTCCGCGGTCGGGGCGGTCGTGTTCCACCAGTCAGCATACTTCGCAACGACGCGCAGGCCGAGCTGCTCGCCCGACGCGCCGATCATGAGCAGGGGCGGCTCGGTCGGGCGCGGCTCGGCGTAGGCCTGATCGATGCTGAGGTGCTTGCCGACGACGGTGGCCGGGCTCTCGGTCCAGAGGGCGCGCATGATCTGCACCGCGTCGGCGAGTTGCTCGATGCGCACCTTCGGCACCGGATAGGGATAGCCATACATCTGGTACTCGCTCTCCATCCAACCGGCGCCGAGGCCCAGAATCACCCGCGTGCCGGCGAGCGCCTGGAGCGTCGAGACCATCTTGGCGAGCAGGGCCGGCGGCCGATAGGAGTTTCCCAGGACGATCTGTCCGTAGCGGTAGCTCGGGTACAGGGAGGCGAAGTGGATCAAGGAAGTGACGCATTCGAGCGTATCCCAGTGGGGCGGCGCCCAGGTGGAACCCGGCACGAGGTGATCGGACATCCAGACCGTCTGAAAGATGCTGCCTTGCAGCGCGGCGAGGTGCTCCCGCACCCCCGGCAGCCACTGTTCGAGCTTCGCCCCGGCGGGATCCCACATCGGCATGCGCCAGCCGAAGGTCACCGGATTTGGACGGCCTTTC
The DNA here is from genome assembly GCA_035534795.1 of Chloroflexota bacterium. Taxonomy (GTDB): domain Bacteria; phylum Chloroflexota; class UBA6077; order FW602-bin22; family CADDYW01; genus JAJPKB01. Next base: position 12,405 of record DATLRG010000585.1, on the reverse strand, counting down.
GCGGTGGTCATCCGTTCCCCTCCTCGGCCAGAGCGGGTATGACCTGCTCCGCGAACAACTGGACCGGCTCGACGTCGATCCAGTCGGGCATGCGGAAGACGCTGTACTGGGCGCCGGCTCGGGCGTAGTCCTGAAAGATCTGAACGAGCTGCGCCGGCGTTCCGATCAGCGCGCCCCTGGCCGGGATGAGGTCGCGCAGGCGCTCCTGCTTCGCCGTGACCTCCGCCTCGTCACGACCCACGATCACCGTGGTGTAGATCGAGCGGGTGATCTCGGGGTAGGGGCGGCCAAGTCGGTCGCAGTGCTCGCGGAGAATGCCAAGGCGGCGGGCCACCGTCTCGGGATCGCCGGAGACGTTGCACCACTGGGCGTACTGCGCGACCAGCCGCAGGGTGACTTTCTCGCCGCTGCCGCCGATCATGATCGGCGGGTGGGGCCGCTGGATCGGCGCGGGACTGTCCATCACCTGGTCGAGGTGGTAGAACTTGCCGTTGAAGCTCGCGGGCCGCTCGGTCCAGAGCGCCCGGATGACCTTGATCGCTTCTTCCAGCCGCTTCATCCGGACGGGTATGTCCTCGAACTCACCCCAGCCGTAGGCCTCGTACTCCCGTTTGTGCCAGCCGGCACCCAGCCCGAGGATGCTGCGGCCGTGGCTGATCAGGTCGAGGGTGGTGGCCATCTTCGCGACAAGGGCCGGGTTCCGGTAGGGGACGCCGAGGACGAGCTGACCAAGGCGGACCCGCCGAGTGATCGCCGCGATCGCGCTCAGCGTGGAGAAGCACTCCATCGCTGGCTCCGGATAGGGATGCCCGGAGTACCCGCCCTCGTACAGGAAGTGGTCGTAGAGCCAGAGCGAGTCGAAGCCGCTCTCGTCGAGGGCGCGGGCGACCTTCGCGACCGCATCCCATGGGTTGCCGGTGGGGCCGGCAAAGTACGGATTGACCTGGAGACCGAAGCGCATCGCGTCCTCCTCGTGCCTCGTGTCGTGCTGCCCCCGTATGCTAGCAGGTACCGGCGCGTGGGTCGAGACCTGGCCAACTCCCACTCCAGCAAAAAGCCTTGACAAGCGTAGCTTCCGGGTGCTACTAATTAAGTGACATTCTCGATCGACTTACTCCTTATTTTGCCGGTAGCCGTCGCTCGGCCAGCCGCCGAAATCCGTTTAACCTCAGCGAGATCACTCGGAGGCCACATGGTTTTGGACAGCGCAATTCTGACCCTCGACGAACGCCCCCCACGGCAGCGATCCGCCAGCGCCCGGTACAGCCTGACGCACCTCCGGGCGCTCGAGGCGGAGGCGATCTTTATCATGCGCGAGGCCGCCGCGGAGTTCGAGCGCCCGGTGCTGCTCTTTTCGGGTGGGAAGGACTCGGCTGTCCTGTTGCGCCTGGCCGAGAAGGCGTTTCGCCCCGGCAAGTTCCCGTTTCCGATCATGCACATCGACACCGGGCATAACTTTCCCGAGGCGATCGCCTTTCGCGATCGACGCATCACGGAGCTGGGCGAGCGCCTGATCGTGCGCTACGTGCAGGAGAGCATCGATCGCGGCCGCGTCGCGCAGCCAAAGACACCCGGGGCCTCGCGGAACCGTTTGCAAACCACGACGCTGCTCGACGCGATCGCCGAGTTCAAGTTCAACGCGGCCCTGGGAGGCGCGCGGCGAGATGAAGAGAAGGCGCGCGCCAAAGAGCGCGTGTTCTCGTTTCGGGACGAGTTCGGCCAGTGGGACCCCAAGCGCCAGCGCCCCGAGCTCTGGGGCCTGTACAACGCGCGGATCCACCCGGGCGAGCACGTCCGGGTCTTCCCCATCTCGAACTGGACCGAGCTCGACGTCTGGGAATACGTCGCCCAGGAACGCCTCGACCTGCCGTCGATCTATTACGCGCATCGCCGTCCGGTTTTCCGACGCGAGGGGATGCTGCTGGCAGTGGGCGAGTACATGCAGCCGCTCGACGGCGAAGTCGCTTTCGAGGAGCAGGTGCGCTACCGAACGGTCGGCGACATGACCTGCACGGCCGCCGTGCGGTCGTCGGCCCGCACCATCGACGAGATCATCGCGGAAGTTGCCGCGTCGCGCATCTCCGAACGCGGCGCCACCCGCGCGGACGACCGGTTTTCCAGCGCGGCGATGGAAGATCGCAAGCGCGAGGGATATTTCTGATGGCCGATCGTTTGGCCACGGTCGCCTCGAAGGCGGACCTGCTCCGCTTCTCCACCGCGGGATCCGTCGACGACGGCAAGAGCACGCTGATCGGGCGGCTGCTCTACGAGACGAAGTCCATCTTCGAGGATCAACTGGAGGCGATCGAGCACGCCAGCCGGTTGCAGGGTGCCGACTACGTCAACCTGGCGCTGCTGACGGATGGCCTGCGCGCGGAGCGCGAGCAAGGAATCACGATCGACGTCGCCTATCGGTATTTTTCGACGCCGACCCGCACGTTCATCCTGGCCGACACGCCGGGCCACGTCCAATACACGCGTAACATGGTCACCGGGGCCTCGACGTCCGATCTGGCAGTCATCCTGGTCGACGCGAGCCGTGGCATCACCGAGCAGTCCCGTCGCCACGTTTTCATCGCGTCGCTGCTGGGAATCCCCCATTTCGTCATCTGTGTCAACAAAATGGACCTGGTCGACTACTCCGATCAGGTCTTCGCCCAGATCCGAAGCGACTTCTTGCCGTTTCTCAGTCGCCTCGACGTCCCCGATCTGACGTTCATTCCGATTTCCGCGCTGCACGGCGATAACGTCGTCGACCGCTCGGTCAACATGCCCTGGTATCGAGGCTCGCCTCTCCTGCAGCACCTCGAGCACGTGCCGGTGGCAGCGGACCGGAGCCTCGTCGACGCGCGCTTGCCGGTTCAGTGGGTGATTCGGCCTCATCGGAACGAGCATCGGGATTACCGAGGCTACGCCGGTCGGGTGACCGGTGGAGTGCTCCGGCCGGGCGATGAGGTCGTGGCCCTCCCTGGCGGCTTCACGACCCGCATCAAGTCGGTCGATACCTTCGATGGACCGATCGACGAGGCGTTCCCGCCCATGAGCGTCACCTTGACGCTCGAGGACGAGATCGACATCTCCCGTGGTGACATGATCTGCTCGACGCGCAACCGACCGATCGTGAGCCAGGACCTCGAAGCGGTCGTCTGCTGGCTCTCGACCAGCCCGCTCACCCCTGGCAAGTGGTACGCGGTCAAACACGCCGCCCGCAACACCCGCGCGGTCGTGAAGGATCTTTGCTACCGCATCGACGTCAACTCCCTGGACCACGAGTCAGCGGTAGAATCGCTCGGTCTGAACGAGATTGGCCGCGTGACTCTCCGGGCGGCCGCGCCGCTCGCCTATGATCCGTATCACCGCAACCGAACGACCGGCAGCTTCATCCTGATCGACGAGAGCACCAACGAGACGGTCGGCGCGGGCATTCTTCTCGAACCGAGGGATTGACCGCGGCCCCCCTGCCCTACGGAACGCCGCTCGAGACGCAGACCTACCCCTGTGAGCGCGGTCATCGTGGAAGCGTTCGTCCTGGATCCAACCAGGTCCGGTAGACCCCATCGGTCCAACCGGGCCCCTCTCCATCACTACAGACTCATCGTCACCGGTGTAGAATACGCTGAAAGGGTGTAGGAAGGGTCAGAAGGCCAGTGATGCGCGCAGCACATCCCCTTGCCTTCTGACCCTTCCCACACGCCTTTCAGCAGAATGGGTGGCGTGCGAAGGCGACCGGACAGTGGAGGAGTCTGGTGATGGATCAACTCAACCCGACCGATGCTGGGCCGACGACGCCATCCATCAGCCAGTTTCCACTCCAGGCCAGCCGGGACCTGCGCGCCGTCTTCGCGTACCTGCAGGCACGCGAGCGCGCCGATTACTACCAGGCGATCGTCCGCGTCTTCCTCAAGAACGCCCGCCGCTACTACAAGATCTACCTGACCGTGGAGCAGGTGGCCGCCGAGATCGCGGCGCTGTACCAGGATTATCCCGTGGACAAGTGCCGCGACGACCTGGATCAGCTCGCACAGTGGGGAAACGTCGTCCGGACCTTCGACACGGCCCAGCGCCACACGACGATCGAGAGCTTCCTCCATCCCACCGTGCTCTACCGCGCCACCCCGGCGACCCTCGAGATCGAAGAGACCTTTCTTCGTCTGGAGCAGCAGACCGAGACGGCCGGCGAGCTGCGCCGCGGCGACCTGGATCACCTGCTCGACCTCTTCCAGGAGGTGGATCGCCTCGTCAGCGTCCCGCTGAGAGCTGACGAGGCGCTCGACCGGCAGCACGCCCAGGCGTTGGCGGAGACCTGGCGCCGGCTCGCCGACCACGCCCGGACGATCCTCGACAACACGTCGCGGTTCATTCAGGCGCTGTCGATCGCGCGGCAGGAGGCCGCGTCGTCGGACATCGAGGGCTACATCCGGTACAAGGAACAGGTCGTCGCGTACGTCCAGGATTTCGCGATGGCCCTGCAGCGCGTCAGCGCCCAGCTTCAGCGCCAGTTTCGTACCTGGGAGGAGAATGGCGCGCAGGAGCGGATCCTCAGCGCGCTGGCCGAGCACCACGCCGTGCCGGTCCTGCAAACCCCGGCACTCGACGAGCGCCGGCGCGAGGCGGCGAGCCAGCTTGGAGCGGTGGCCGACTGGTTCCGCGGGCCGGAGTGGGCGGGTTACTTCGCCCGGGCCGCGCGCCACGAGGTCAACGCGGTGCTGCAGCGCGCTCAGCTCCTCGCCGCGACCTCGCACCTTGGCGCGGGCTTCCTGAGCGACCTCGAAACGTTCGCGCGCCAGATTCTTCAGATGACCGAGGCCGAGGCGGCGGCGCAGGCGATGGCCGTCGCGTTCGCGCACCCGACTCCGCGCCTGCTCCCCGAGCACCTGACCGCTGGGCGCGTGGACCTGGACAATCCGTGGGCCGACGAGGCACCGGTCGCCCTCACCCTCCAGCCAATCCAGCGGGGTGGCTCGGCGACGCCGCACGAGAATCCACCGGTCCGCGATCGCCAGGCGGTCGACGCGTTGCGCCAGGCCGAGCTGGCTCGCCGGCAGGAGCGGCTGGCGCGCCTCGACCGCCTCTTCGGCGATGCAGAGCAGACGATCGCCGCGCTGGTGCTGTCGGACGAGGAGGATGCCCGCCTGGCGGTCGAGGTGGTGCGGCGCTGCCTCATCGCCGTGGACCATCGCTGGCGCGCCGAGGATGGCTCGACGATCAGATTGCTCAACGCGGACGAACGCCGGTTGGCGGTTCTCCGCGGCCCCGGCGGTCTCTACGTGCTGCCGCGCTACTCCTTCGTGCGCGCCACCACCACCACCAGCCGCCAGAGGGAGGTGAATGGTGCTGCCCGAGTTTGACGTCGTCGGGGCTGGTGGCCCCTGGCGCACCCAGTATCGTTCGGCAGATCTCGCGAAGGCCCATCGCCTGCTGCTGGAGCGACCGGTCCTGCGGCGCGTGCAGCACCGCGACGAGTACATCCTGGTGGCGCGCCACGTCGACGTCCTGGAAGGCTGGCACCGCGAGCGCACCGGCTGGCCGGTCTACTACAACGAGCGGGCCGGCATCATCCGCTTGCGCCGGCGGCCGAGCCTCGTCCCGAGTGGCATCTGGGAGCCGTGGAAGGCCGACGTCGTGCTGTCGTCGCCGCGTGACTACGCCTGCCTGGTCTACTTGCTCTGGTACGCGCGCAGCCCGATCGTCCTCGGGCGGGGTGGCATCCGCCAGGCGCTGCTGAGCGAGCTGAGCACCCACCTGGCCCAACGTTCGGCCCTCCGCGACGACGCGCGCGGCGAGGAGGACGAGCGCGTCGTCGAGCCTTTCGACTTCGGGAAGCGCCGGGCTGATTACCACAGCCTTCGGCGGGCCTTGAAGGCGCTCGAAGACCTCGGCGCGGTCTGCATCGTCGACGAGGTGACACCGCGGCCGGGAGCAGGCGACGAGGGCGAGGCGCTGATTGAGTTCACCGAGGTGGTGGAGGCGCTGATCGTCGAGCTAGACCCGCGGGCGATCGCCGCGGTCGGCGCGGGGCGACCGGACCCCCTCGGCCTGGAGGTACCCGTTCTGGACGAGGCAGCCAACCCACCGCTGCGTCGGGCCTGGCGGGCTCTCCTCCTCGGCCCGGTCCTCCTGCGACGCGACGACCCGCCCGCGTTCCAGGCCCTGGTCGGGCAGCGCCGAGCGGTCGAAGACGAAGCCGACCAGATCTTCCGGCTACGCGTTGGAGCTCACGCCGTCCTACGCGCGTCTGGTGCGCCCGAGTGGCGCTTCTCTCGACCGCGTGCCGCCGGTGCTCAATCATCAGCAGCGCGGCCTGGTCCACGCCGGACTCCTGCTCTGCGCGGCCATTCGGGACGACATTGCCGGCGAGCGCCTGCCGGGGCCGGCTGCCGATGGCTGCCTGATGATCGACTCGCCGACTCTCGTGGCGGTCTTTCGCCGGGTCTGCGGCGAGTACCAGCGCCACTGGGGCAGCGGGCTCGCCGATGCCCGGCCGGAGACTCTCCTCGGCCGAGTCTGCGACGTGCTGCGCACCGCCGGCTTACTCCGTGGACCCGATGCCCGGGGTGACGTGCTCGTGCTGCCCACGGCCGCCTGCTATCAAGCAGCCTATGCCTCGCCTGAGCTGCCGTCGAGCCAGGCTGCCGAGCACCCATCGGACGAGCACGGCACGTCGGCTCAGTTGAGTCTTACTCTGGAGTAGAGGGTATCCGAAGATGGATGCGATCGCCCGGAACGGAACGGTCCAGGACCAGCTTTTTGCTTTCGACTCCGACGCGCTCGTGGGGGCGGGCCTGGATTGGCTCGCGGCGCGGCTCGATCGCTCGCTGACCGGTCCCGCGGGCTACGTGCTGCACCGCCTGCTGCTCGTCAATTACTGGCACTTCGACTATGAAGAGTTGTTCGTACCGCACGGTCGCCTCTTCCTGCTCGGCGAGAACGGCTCCGGCAAGTCGACGGTCCTCGGCGCGACGCTGCCCCTGCTCCTGGACGGCGTGATTCGGCCGGAGCGCCTCGACACCTTCGGCAGCACCCACCGCAAGATCGACTACTACGTGCTTGGACAGCGCGTCGGCGGTGCCGCCGGTGGGCGGCGTACCTCCTACGTCGCGCTGGAGTTTGCCTGGCACGACCCGTCGGCGTCGGATCATGGCCCGGCTGCGCTGGCCGCGCCGGTCGCCGCCGATGGCATCCCGCTTCCCCCGTTCCTGACGATCGGCATCTGCTTCGCCGGCAACGCCGATGCCCAGGAAACGGTGCGCGCGCACCGCTTCGTGCTCACCAGCGGCACGCGTCTCGGCATCGACCTGCCGCTCAAAGACCGCCACGGACGGGTCTACGACGCTGCATACTTCCGATCGGTCATTCGCGAGCACGGCGTGATCACCGACCGGCAGGGCGAGTACCGTGACCTCGTCGCGCGGCATCTGTTTGGCTACCACGATGCGCGCACGCTGGAACACCTCGTCGAAGTGCTGTTGCTCTTGCGAAAACCCGGGCTGAGCAACGAGCTGCACACCTTCGCCGACGTCTACGAGTACGTCAAGCACGCCCTGCCGCCGCTGCCCGAGGAGATCGCTCAGAACACGACCGAGGCCTTCGAGCGGATCGACGAGCTGCGTCATCAGGAGGCGCGTCTCCAGCGCCAGGCCGATGCCTGCGGACGCATCCACGAGGCAGATCTGGCGCTCGCCCGTGCCCGTGCGCGGCAGCGCGCGCTGCCGGCCGTCGGGGCAGCCCACGATGCCCGTCGGCGTCACGCCGAGGTCGCCGCCAAAGAGCGTGCGCTGGCCGACGCCGAACGTACACGAGAGCAGGTGCAGGCGCGCCACGCGCAGATCGAGCAGGACCTGGACGAGGTACGTCGGTCGCTTTCCGACCTGGAGGGGAGCGCCCGCGCGCACGAGGCGACCGAGCTCGAGCGCAGTCTGCAACAGGCTGAGAGCGAGTGGCACCTGGTGCAGCAGTTGCTCGCCGAGCGCGAGCGCACCGTGGCCGACCGGCGGCGTGACGCGAGCGTTCTGGCGACACGACGGGCGGGCCAGGAGCGTGGCTGGGAAGACCACCACGCCGCGGCGAGCCGGGCGCTCACGACGCTGGCGTCGCGCGCGGCGGAGGGGCGCTGGCCCGACGGTGAAGCGGTCGCGGCCGACATCCTCGCCGATCTCCAGCGCCGCACGCTGACGGACCGAGAGCCGCCGAGTTCCCTCGCCGAGATGCTGAGCTCGGACCTTTCGCCGCGGATTGCCGATCGCCGCCGCCGCATCGAGGAGCTGGCTGAGGACGTGGCCGCGTACGAGCGTGCCGTGAACGCGGAAGAGCAGGCGGGCTTGCGTCACCGGCTGCGCAAGCAGGAAGCCGCATCGGCCGAGCGCGACGTCGATCAAGCCGAGCAGGCCAGCGTGCGCGCCTGGGAGGACCTGAATCGGTGCCTGGGCGACGTGCGCGCGGCAATTCTTCTGGCCGGCCTGGAAAGTGAGGCCGGCGATGCGCTGTTCGCGGCGGCGGCGCGGCGCGACCGGGCCGGGCTTGGGATGGCGCTGGCAGCCCTGGAGCACGACGTGCGAGCAGCGGACGACCGGGCCAACGCCGAGCACCAGCGCGTGAGCCAGGAGATCGGTCAGCTTGAGCAGACGCTCGTCGCTCTCGATCGGGAGCTCGAACGTTTTCAGAGCGAGCCAGACCTGGACCCACCACGTCGTCCCCACCGCGAGCGCGCCCGCGCGGCGCTGCGCGCGGCTGGCCTCGACGCCCGCCCGCTGTACGCGTTGGTCGATTTCGCGTCGGCGCTATCGGACGAACGGCGAGGGCAGGTCGAACGCATGCTGGACGACGCCGGTCTCCTCGACGCGCTGGTGGTACCCGACGGCGACGCTGTCGCGGCCGATGCGCTCCTGCGGACGCGCGGCCTGGCTGATTGTCGCCTGAGCGTGGACGGCGCGGCGCCCAGCGACACGCTTCTTGGCTCGGTCCTCGTCGTGGACGCGACCGTGGCCGATGCTGGCTGGCGATCCGCCGCGGAGCGAGTCCTCCGGTCGGTTGCCTTCGTCGAGGCACACTCGATTGCCGACGCCGGGTCGGCCCAGCTCCGTGCCGACGGTAGCTGGCGCCACGGCCTCCTTGGCGGATACGCCGGCCTGGACGGTCCGCTCGGCTTCATCGGCGCCGCCAACCGCCGCGAGCGCCGGCAGTGGGAGATCGACCGCCGGCTGGGCGAACGCGGGATCCTTCAGGCACGTCTCGACACCCGCGTCGACGAACGCGAGCGGCTGCGGCAGGAGCAGGCACGGCGTCACGACGACCTGCGCGCCGTGCAGCAGGCCGCCGACGCACGAGAGATCGCGGCTGCCGAGGTCCGGTCGCAGGAGCGGCGGGTCGCGCTCCAGCGCGCGCGGGAGGCCGAGGATGAGGTTGCCGTCGAGGCCAGCCGGTGCGCGGCCGAACGAGAGCTGCTCCAGGGACGCCTCGCGGACCGGGCGGTGCCACTCGTCGGCGTTGCCCTACCGGGGCCGTCGCTGGTCCAGACCGCGCTGCGGGCCACCGATCGGATGGATGGCTCCTGCAACGCCGCGCGGGCCGAGCTGGGGCGGTTGGCCGACCTCTGGGGTGAGTACCAGGCCGACCGGGCGCGGCAAGCGGAGCTGGACGACCTGATTCGCCAGGACGAGGCGTCACGAGACGAGACCCGCCACCGGCTCGCGGCCGCGGAAGCTGGCGTTCGGCGGGCGCGGGAACGGCTGGAAAGCAGCGACCTTCGCGACTTTCAGCGCCAACTGGTCGCGGCCCGCGAACGGACGCACCAGCTCAACGCTGAGCTGCTCGCGCAGGCCAGTCAGCGCGGCTCGCTCCAGGCCCAGGTCGAGACGCTCCAGCAAGCGGTGCGCGACGCCGCCGACGCGGCGGCAGCGGCTGACGTGGCGCGGGCCGTGGCGCTTGGTGCGCTCGCGGCGATCGTCCAGGTGAATCCGGAGGTTGCCGACGAGGGACCGTCGGAATCAGACGATGACGTGCTCGCGCTGGCCGAGCGCTGGTGCTCAGTCGGCTCGACGAGTCAGGAGCAGCTCGATCGCGACGCCGACCAGGCCCGGGAGCGTCGCCGCGCGCTCTTCGACGAGGAGCGAGGCCACCTGGTGGACTATAACCTCGCGATCGTCGAGGACAATCGCGACCGGGTCGTCGCGCACCTCTCGGGGCGCGAGGAGCACGCCCTGGCCGAGCTGCTGCGGACGATCCAGCAGCAGATTCGAGATAGCCAGCTGCTCCTGAACGACGAAGAGGAGCGCTTGTTCAAGGATTACCTCTGCGATACCGGCCTCAGCGCGATCCATCAGGCGGTGCAGGGAGCCGAGCAACTGGTGTGGCGCATCAATGAGATTCTGGCCCGGACGCCGCTCGGCCGCGAACGCTACGAGCTGAAGCTGGAGGCCACGGCGGATCAGCACGGCTTGAGCGCGCCGCTTGCCCGCCACCACGCGCTCTTTCGCAAGGACCCCGCCGCGGTCACCGACGACGAGCGGAAAGTGCTGTTCGAAGCCGTGCGTGGTGCCGTCGCCGAGGCGCACCGTCACGCCGGGCAGGAAGGAGGAATCTTCGCCGACCTGCTGGCCGAGGCGTTCGACTACCGCGAGTGGTACACCCTCCACCTCTACGTCACCGATCCCAACGGCCAGCGGCAGCGGATCAACAGTCGGACCGCTCGCGCCCGGAGTGGCGCGCAGCAGTTGTTCGCGCTCTACGTCCCGCTCTTCGCCGCGCTGGCAGCGCTCTACCACGCCGCCGAGCCGTGGGCGCCGAGGCTTTTCGCGATGGACGAGGCCTTCGACAAGGTGAGTGAGGACAACGTGGACCTGCTGTTGGGCTTCCTGGTGGACCTGGGATTCCAGTGGATCGTCGCGAGTCCCCGCCTCAGCGGGGCCGGGCGCGACGTGCTGCCCGCCTGCGCCGACTGGCAGCTCTCCCACGACGCTATCGGTCAGCTCGCCCAGGCGATCCCGTTGATTTACTGCAACGGCCAGCTCCTCGAGGATGGTTTGGCGCTACCGTGAGCGATCGCCGAGTGTCCGGGGTATGAACGCGCCGAGCGGTGGTGCCGAGGGGGCCGCCGACTTCTTTCGGCGACGCGGCCTCGACCGCGTCGCCGGCAAGGCGCGCGCTGCCTTCTGGCGAAACGGCGGCCCGGCCGGCACGATCGTCCTCGACGACGCCACGCCGGAGGAGCACAATGGCCTGTCATCCCTGATTGGCCGGCCGCCTGGCCACGGCGCGCTCCGGGTCAGGCTGATCGATCTGGACAACTGGCTCCAGCAGAGCGGCTTCCACTGCTCGCTCGAAGACGCCCTCACGGCGTACGCCGGAGAACGGCCGGGAAGTCGAGCAGCAGAACGATCTCACGCGCAGCAAGAGGTAGCTCGCGCGCGCGATCGCTGGCGGCAGATGCTCGAGCAAGCTGCCGAGGGGCTGCCGCCCGACGCCGGCGGACGACGCTGGCTAGTGGACGGAGCACACGGCATCCCCTGGCTGCTCCGGCGCTTCCAGCCGGGACCGGACGCGGCTCTTCCCGAGAAGCGCGCGCTCGTTCGCACGGTCGCGGCCGCGCTCTCTCAGCTCCCCCTGGGCGAGCCGCGACGCCTCGCGGTCTTCGCGAACGATCTGGCCGGCAGTCCGCACGCGCTGGATCCTGACCAGGAGGCCGGACGGCTGCTCACGCTCGGTCTGCTGGACCTGTACGGCGCCGAAGCAGAGATCGATGCATCGGCCGGCGAGCGACTTTCCGCGGCCGACCGGCGACAGCTCTACGCACACGCCGGTCTCCTGAGCGAGACGGTCTCGTCGACGGTTGCCGTGTACAACCTCGCCGCCGCGGCACGGCGCGATGGCTCGCAAGATCCTCGCGTGACTGGACCGCCGACGCTCCAGATTCTGCCTTTGCGGAGCCTCCTGCAGTGGAGCAGCGTGCGCTCGGCGCTTCCGGACGTCTTCATCGTCGAAAATCCCGCCGTCTTCGAAGACCTCGTCGACGCGCTGGAACGCGAGGAACAAGCTGCCGGTACCCCGACCCTGATCTGCACCGCCGGCTGGCTCAATCTGGCTGCCTGGCGATTGCTCGATCTCCTTGTCTCGACGGGCGACGTCGCGCACTTCTTCTACAGCGGTGATTTTGACCTCGCCGGGCTCCGCATCGCCGGCAGCGTCCGGACACGCTACCTCGATCGCTTCCAGCCGTGGCGTCTCACGGCGGAGGATTATCGACTGGCCGATCGCGACGAGGGAACGACGGCCTCGGCGGAGGAGCTACGACAGCTCGCGGGGTTGTCGCCGGACTTTCCCGATCTCGTTCCGGTGATCCAGGAGGCGGGGCGGTGGGCGTACCAGGAAGCGATCACCACCTTCCTGCTGGACGATCTGCGGAATGCCTCG
>DATLRG010000584.1:0-4203 GCA_035534795.1 Chloroflexota bacterium | reverse complement strand
ACGGAAGGCGGCACGGGAACGATTGTGCTCGGTGGTATGATCCACATGATGATGTCCGCGCTCTTTGGGCTGCTCTTTCGCCCGGTCCTAACGATCCTGGGCTGGCGCGGCTCGCCTCCCCTACCGGTCGCCGGTCTCCTCTACGCCCTGGGAATCTTCACCGTCAACGAATCCGTTACCTTACCCCTCGTCGACCCGACAATGGCGCGGCGCATGCCCAAGATACTCTTCGCCCTGAGCCACGTGGTGTATGGAATGACGCTGGGCGCGCTGGCCAGTCAGGTGGGACCACGGGTTGAGACAAGCTTCGCCCCAGCTTCCTTTGAGCGTTCCGATCGTGCCTGAGATGATCGCTCACGATCTGCTCTGCCGCGCTCTTGATTGAATCTCGCGTCGCGATCAGGATCGGGTGTCTCCGGCCGTGCCCGGGGACACCCAATCCCGCGGGCACGTTTGACCGATGACCGCCACTCACTGGCGTCGAGCGATGAGCAGGCTATATCCGAAACGACCTTCCTCAACCGCCGCGCTCGCGGCCTTCGCGAGTTCCTTCGCCTGACGAAAATCGGCAGTTGGGATGGGGAGCTTGCCCAATTTCGCCAGGACTTCCGCGCCGATCAACTTCCCCCGGATCTCACGAACGAGGTCACGAAGCGACTCCGGGTGTTCTTCGACCGTCGGGCGGGAAAAGCCAGCTTCGACGAAATAAGTAACGTACTCGTCGACCGGCCGCGCGTCCCCCAGGCAAGCGAGCCACCCCAGGAGCGTTTCTAATTCCGAGGGCATCGGGCCGCTTCGCGTCAGATCGGACAGGCCGACGCGGCCGCCCGGTCGGCGGCATACCCGGGCGAACTCGCGCGCGGCCGCAGCCTTATCGGGGAAGGTACAGAAGGCGCACTCGCAGGTCACCACGTCCACGCTCGCATCGGCAATCGGGAGACGTTCGGCGTCCCCCCGCTCGAAGCGAACCCGATCGGCCACGCCGGCCTCCCTCGCCCCTTCCGTTGCCGTTCGCACTTCCTCGTCGCCATAATCGATGCCGACGACCGAGCAGCCGAAGCGCTCGGCGAGGAAGATGGCGCTTGTTCCGATACCGGACGCGACGTCGAGAACGCGGTCGTCCGGACCGAGGCTGAGTAGTTCGCCTAATCTCTGGGTGAGCGCGAGACCGCCCGGGTGAAACGTCTCGCCGAGCAGCAAGCGCGCCCAGTCGCTCGCGTAGAGCGTGGCGCAGCAGCTTTTGACCTCGGTGCTGCTTAACGCACGTGCCTCGTTCACCGACGACCTCCCGGCGCGGCCGACGGATCATCAAAGGTGAATGTCAGGGGAGCGGGAGTGAAAGGAACGCCAGCGCGGCGGGCCTGGGCCCTCGTCCGCTCCCGCGCCGTGAGTTGCGTGCGCGCCTGCTCGCGGTAGCCGACGCTATTGTAGGCGCAAAACGGAATCTGCTTGCCGTCCGGGAGCAGGAACTCCTTGCAGCACTTCATCACGTTCTTCTGATTGAAGGTCCAAGGATCCATGAAATCCTGGAGCATGATCATAAACATGCGTTTGGCGAGCGCGCCCAGGTCGATTCCGTCGGGGAGACCGCAGGCGGCGCAGGAGAGCGCGAACTCGCGTGCCGCTTTGTCCGAGCCCGGAACGGCCGACGACGACCAAAGTCCCTCCAACGCGGTCTTGATCTCGGCACCCAGGTCGGGAACTACGCGATTCGTGATGTAGTCGAGGTAGTCGTCCACGTCGAGGAGCCGCGGCAGCGGGACCACCGTCTCACCATCCACGTAGGCGTAGGTCACCGAGTTGCAGGTCGGAAAGCAACAGGGCACCGGAACGAAGTCCGCCACGGTGAATAGACCGTCGGTCTGTTCGGCGATCAGATTGAGGACGTCCGGAATCGTCATTCGCTGGAGCGGGTCGTGCTCCCCGAAGCGACCGGCATGAAAGGCGGGCTGGAAGTTGATCCCCCGTACCGCGGGGTGTTCCAGCCCGAAGCGCACGATCTGTCCCACTTCGTGCTCGTTTACGCCCCGCTCGATGGCCGGCACGAGGATGACGTCGCACCCGATCGCCGCCAGGCGATCGAGCGCCCGCAGTTTCTCCGGAAGAATGTCCGGTTCGCCGCGAATTGCTCGGTACGTCTCTGCCTCGAAGCCGTCGAATTGAAAGTAAATCGACGGGCGTAACTCGGCAAGATCGGCCAGGAAGGCGTCGTCGGAGGCGATCCGTTTGCCGTTGGTGTTGATCATCACATGGGGGATTCCGCGCTCCTTCGCCGCGCGGAGCATCGGGATGATCTGGGGATGGATCGTCGGCTCTCCGCCGGAGAACTGGACGACCTGGGGATTGCCCTCGGTTGCCACGAAGTGATCGAGGATGCCTTCGACCTCGTCCAGGGTGAGATTGTAGCCTGGGCCGGCGTTCGCGAAGCAGAGGGGACAGTCCATATTGCAGGCGCTGTTGACTTCGATGATGCCCAAACACACGTGCTGTTGGTGATCGGCGCAGAGGCCGCAATCGTGGGGACAGCCGTTCGCGATTGGGGTGGTGTACTGGAGAGGAATCGTGCCCGGCTTGTTGAACTTCGCCGCGGCGAGATACGCCTGCGCGTCGCTGTAAACGAGCGCCTCGAAAACGCCGTGCTCCGGGCAGCGCTTTCGCATAAAGACCTTGTTGTCGCGCAGGAGAATCTGGGCGTCGATCACGCGTCGACAGGTCGGGCAGATGCTGCGCGTGAGCTCGAAGAAGACGTAATCCGCGTCGTGTTTGGCGGGGAGGGGCTGAGAAGCGATGGGATGGGTGATGCTCATGAGTGCTCCTTGTCGATAGCTTTGGCACGCCGGATGGCCGTTACGATTGTCTCAATCGTCGGCCGATCGGCCGGGTTCTGGCTGCGGTGGACGAAGACGATCCGCCCGTCGGCGTCGAGGACGACGTCACCCCCCAGTTGCGTGAGATCGCCCCGAGGCAGCCGCGGTCGACGTCCGTGGAGAATACCCCCGAGATAGGTCTTAGCCGTCGGCCAGTTCCATATCGTGGACGCGCGGCCCCGTTGCAGGCCGAAAGCGGCGTAGGCGCGGCGCGAGACGTCGCTGAGTACCGGAAAGGGAACCGCTTCCATCTCGACGAATTGAGCCACGGTGGCGGGCGGCTCGAAGGTAACGACGAGAACCACGGCGCCCAATCCGTCTAAAATCGCTCGCTGCTCGCGCAACTGCGCGAGGTGCTCCCGGCATGGCAGTCAGCCCAGCCAGCGTAAAAACACCAGGACGACCGGCTTACCTCGCCAGTTCGTGAGAGAAACCGACTGGCCCGTCTCGTTCAGAAAGATCAGGGCGGGCGCTTCTGGGAATACTTTTGTCATCGCACAAGCCAGTGTAGACCCATCGCCTCAGGCGATTCTGTAGCCTTGGCCACATTCCCTGGTGCTAAAGCCACTCACTGGTGCCAAGGGGCGACGCCGGCGAACGAACCCACCATCGCCCCCACCGCGCTCCCCCGACCGCCCCAAACGTGAGGGCGATCAAGAGTGGCTGGCCAGGAGCAACGATAGCCTGACCGACGTGCACCCAATGATCAAGACGCGACTTCGCCAGTCACCCGGCGTTGCCGGTCTACCGATGGCCGTTGGCGAGCTTGAACGCCTCCGGCCGGAGGCGTAATCGGAGCATCGCAAGCGTTCCGAAAGCGGGTCCAACCGCGAGGACTGTGAAAGCCAGCGCCCAGCCAGCAATCGCTTGAACAGGCGGAAGCAGCTGAATGCTGGCTGCGGTCAAGAGGAAACCGAGCGCCGTCTGAAGAGCCAGGGCACTGCCCACCCTTTCCGGCTCCACGAGCTCGCTGATCGCGGTCGAAAACTGGGCGGAGTCGGCAATAACGGCAACGTCCCAGATGGTTGCGACGGCGGCGACCAGGAGAGGGGTGTGGCCAAACAGGAGGCCCGTGGCGAGAGCACTCGCCCCGCTCACGATCATCGCCACCGCCGTGGTCGTCGTCCGCCCAAGGCGATCGGCGAGAAGACCGGCTCCGACGCAGCTCACGGCGCCAATGCCAATCACCAACGCCGCGGCGAGACTGGCAGACTGGGCAACTGGCCACGATGATGCGCCCAAAGGCCAGGCGCGAAAACTCGCCAGGAGGAAGATCGGCACCCACGTCCACATGGCGTAAAGCTCCCACATATGCCCGAAATAGCCAAAATTGGCC
>DATLRG010000583.1:0-3627 GCA_035534795.1 Chloroflexota bacterium | reverse complement strand
TCCGGGCTTTTCGACGATGCGGGTGACGTAGCCGCGCCGCTTGGACTGCCGCCCATCGTCGACGTAGGCGTTCGGGTCGCGCTTGGTGATCCGCTCCAGGTAGCCGTAGCGGGCGACCCACTTCGCCTCGTCGTCGTGGGCAAACTCCGCCCGAATCTCGGGACTGAACCGATAGAGCAGATGGAAGAGGTTTGACGCATAGCCGCCCAGAAGCGTGCCGGTCAGAACGAGAGTCTTGGGGCATGCTTCGGCCAAAGCAGCACCGGCGACACCCTGGGCACTCCCCCGCGCCTTAAGTTCATGGACTTCGTCGACCACGCAAAGATCGAAGTAGTTCCGCATTCGGCGAAGCACATAGTCGGCGAGCGGCACGCGACGCGGCCCGGTTCGATCGGCCTCCCAGAGGGGGCTACCGCAGGCGTCACACCGGTGCTTCTTCTCCGCGAGGTCGGCCCGGATCAGGGGCACGCCCTCGCCATCGACGATCGGCGCGAAGCACGCTGGACAACAGCACGCGCGCACGAAGGCGCCGGTCTCATCTCGGACCCCGATCCCATCCACACCGCGCACGACCTTGGTGACGAAAGCTGGTCGCCAGCGGTAGCCGAGCTTGGCGTACTCCCGCGAGCATATGACGAACTGGACCGACCGACTCGGGGATCGAGCTCGCTCCAGGTCGCCGATGGTGCGGACGATGGCGATGTGGGCGCCGGGGACTGTCTGCTCGATCTCCCGGTGCCACTTTCGAACGAGGTGGGGCGGGCACATAATGAACACCCGTCGGCATCCCGCGAGGTATGCCGCGGCAGCCGCGATCAAACTCTTGCCACTGCCCATCTCCCCGACGACGACCGTCCCGGGTTGCCGTTGGATCGAGAGGGCCGTCGCCCGGATCGCATCGGCCTGCGCCCCGAGAGGTCGCCGAACGAGTCGGTGGAGATCGAAGCCGCAGGAACGGCGCAACTCGGCGTTGTACAGCGGCGGATAGGTTTGGAGCACCGCGTCGGTGACCGCGGACGCGTAGGTTTCGAGGAATTGCGCGAGGTTCACGGTACGTCCTCCTCGGAATCACGCGAGATGCCTGTTCCCCCGCCGTGCTCGACCACCTGGATGTCGCCGGAGTCCAGGTCCAGGACCGTGACGGAGGTGCGCAAGACCTCGCGCTGCACCTCGGTGTCTGCATCGTCACAGTCGACCTGGATCAGCTCCTTGCGCGTCCGACCCTTCACGAGCACGCACCGGTCGTCCTGCCGCAGGACGACGTTATTGAGTAGTCCTGCCGCGATGAGCAGGGCCAGGTGCCCGCGTCGCAGAGGCATCAAGGGTCGAACCGATCGCTCATCGGGCGGCCAGATCTGCTCGGCGAAGGCCGGCTGCGCCCAAACGCCGCGCCTTCGGGCCTCTTGCGCCGCCAGCACCGGGTCGAACGCCAGGGAAGCGAAGAGGACGTCGGTGCGCGGGAGCGCGGGCACAACGACCGGCGGATCGTGCGTCACGTCAGGAAGCGCCGGAAGGTCCACGCAGCTCCACGTTTCCAATCGTGCTTGCGCGACGGGGTCGAGCGTCGCGTGCGTCTTCCTGGTCGCGATCAGGACCGTCTGCCGGAACGCCGTGTACTCCGGATCGGGGAAACGGTACGCCCGAAAGCTCGTGTAGTGCGCGGCCAGGTAACGCGCGGAGACCGCGAGACGCGCTTGCGGGATCAGGAACAGGAGCACCCCGCCCGGGCAGAGGGCGCGTGAGAGGCCGGTCAGGAAGGCGTGCTCGAGGCGGCGCTGCTCTTCGTCGGAATCGTAGGGTGGATTCAACCAGAGGAGCGAGAAGGCGCCGTTGGCGAGGCGGACGGTGAAGGCGCTCGTCGCGAGAACCTGGCCGACCCGTGTCCGGCATTTCTGGGCGCGTTCACTGTTGATCTCGATGCCGTAGCTCTCCGCGCCGAGCGCCTCGGCGATCGCGGCCAGGGGCTCGCCCGTGCCGGCGCACGGGTCGAGGACGCGAATCACGCGCCGGGTTCCTCCGCTGGTTGCGGTAACCTGGCGAAGGAGGCTGGCAACAACGCGGGTTGGGGTCGGGAAGAAGCCAGCGACCGCCTGGCTAGCGAGACGTGCCATCGCGCTCCTCCACTGTCGGGTCCGGGATCCCGAGGAGTCCGTCTCGGACGGCGGCTGACAATTCGATGGCGAGCTCCGCCGGGTTTGGAGTGCAGCGATACGCCCGACTCCCCTCGGACTGAAGGGCGACCGCTTCGCCCGTCCGGAGCGCGCGCTCCCACAGCCAGTGCGACCAACTCGGGTGGAGTGGCAGGTCAACGCGCCGATCGAGGAAGCGAAAATGCTGCAGTGGCGCGTCGTCATTCGATGGTGGCAAGATCAGGAAATCGTCGCGCGCCGCGCCGTGGCGGGCAATCTCGGGCAGCAGGACGAGCTGATGGCCGGCCGCCGTGGGAAGCTTGGCGGAATAGGAGCGCCAGCTCTTCGGCCCCTGAGGCGCCAGGGTACAGAAATGCACCTGGCCCAGCGCCTCGCGGCTGAACGTCACCAGCTCGCCTTTCACGAGGCGCGCCCAGATCGCTTTGAGCGACTGTTGCGCGCCGAGGAGTGAAAGGAACCAGAGCCACATCCGCGGCGTCTCGGACGCCGGGTCCGGCTCCCAGGCGAAGGCGTCGACGTACACTGTGAAGCCGCCGGCCTGAATGACCGGGAGAGAGTGTTCCTCAACCAATCGGTACGCTCCGGCTCAGATGTCGCAAGAGCACGGTCGTTTGCATGGGTCACCTCCGTTGTGGGAACAAGTGACGTCGCCGTGTCGGTCGCTGGCCCGATCGCCGACGGCGACGTTCGAGGATCACGCCGACCGAGCGGGTGGCGCGACCGCGTTGACGTGCAGCCCGACCAGGGTCGCCACCGTTTTGGGCTCAGCCGGAACGCACCGCAGGGTCCCGTCGTCGAGGTCCAGATAACTGGCCATCCACTCGCAAGTGCCGGCAAGCATTTTCTCGACGAAGCTCGCGGCAATCGCCGCGACGACCTGATTGATCGTGGGGCCTTGCGTACCTTCGGCGACCGCTTCGGCGCAGTCGGGCAGTTGGCGCGGCTCGGGTTGCGCCTCGAGCAGGTCGGGCCGCTGGAGGGACGGAGCCGGCAGGGCGCGGCAGAGCCCGGCGGCCGGGAGGAAGGCGCCGCGCAACTCTTCGGGGCGGGTCGCGTTCCCCAGGAGGACCTGCCCGCTGTTGCGCCCGTTACCTGTGTCCAGGTGCCACACCCGTTGGTGGGCGCGCGGGTAACCGTACCCCCGCTGGTCGAGGGTGTCGGCAAGGGCCCGTCGAGCGGGTGCATTGTCGACGCAGCCAATCAGCAGGTTCAGGCGGCTGGAACCCTCCCGGAAGACCTGGCCATGCAGCTCGCGGGTGTAGGGCAGGACCGCGTAGCCAATTTCTCGGCCGAAACGGCGGGATAGTCGCCCAGCTAGCACCTCGGCTTTGAAGCGGCCGACATCGCCACGGTCGAATGCCTGGCGGAGGAGGTTGTGCGGCTCGACCCGGTCGGGGTCGACCAGATAGACGTGCGCCGATCGCCCGATAAGGAGGCGGCAGATCGCTTCGGCGAGGAAGCCCCCGGTCCCGCCACA
>DATLRG010000582.1:0-4755 GCA_035534795.1 Chloroflexota bacterium | reverse complement strand
CTGCGAGTGGGAGTCCAATGAGATCGAACCCAATCCTCGCGCGCCGACAACAGATGCGCGGCCTCGTCCAGGGAATCGCGGCCGTTGTGTTGGCGGTCGTGGCCGAGGGCGTGCTCTATCAGCGCGTCGCAGGCCGGCCTGTCGACGCGACCGTTCCAATCGTCCTGTTCATTCTGGCCTCGATTCTGATCTATCGCGCGGTCGGCACGACGGTCCCGGATGCCCTCGCCGCTCCAGAAGCCGACGCATCGCGAGAGTGGCTCCGTCCGCGTTCCTCAGACGACACGATGACCGGCTGGTCGATCGGGATCGTCGCCGTCATCGCGAACCTCACCGCCCTCATCCTTTTCGCTCGCAACGCCCAGCTCAACCTCGCCTGGCTGCTGTACGTCGCGAGTGCCGTCGGCGGTGTCGTGGCGGCCTACTATCTCGATCCGCCGGACCAGCGTTCCCTGGCTTTTCGCCGCCCGCGCGTCGAGCTGGTCGCGCTGATCGCGGTCCTGCTGCTCGCCGCGTTCTTCCGCTTCTACCGCATCGATTCCTACCCGGTTGGACTCTGGTTCGACGAGGCCCAGCAGGGTCTCGCCAGCCAGCGCATCCTCGCCGACGCCGGCTTCCGCCCGGTGTGGCTGACCGGCATCTCACCCGATCCCGCGCTGCGCCTGTACTTCCAGGCTCTGCTCTTCGTCATCCTTGGCCCCACCAAGCTCGCGCTTCGACTAATCCCGGCCGCCGGGGGAATGCTCGGCGTCCTGGCCGCCTACCTTTTGGGGCGCGAGCTGTTTGGCTGGCGAACCGGACTCGTCGCCGGGGCCCTCCTGTCGGTACTCACCTGGCACGTCGACTTCAGTCGTATCGACCTGAGCGGCGTCTGGTCGGTCGCCTTCGACGCCCTCGCCGCGTACTTCCTGGTGAAAGCCCTCCGCACCGGGCGCTATCTGGATTTTGCCCTGGCCGGCGCCTGCCTTGGCCTCGGGGTAGACTCGTACTGGACCAGCTACCTGTTCTGCATCGTCGTCGCGCTGTTTCTCCTCCACCGCCTCGCGTTTCGTCGCATCGGCTTCCTCCGCGCATCGCTGGCCGGCCTCGTCGTCCTGGCGGTCGCACTCGCGCTCACGGTTTCGCCGTTGGCCGAGTTCGCCACCTCCCACCGCGACGAGTACGCCAGCCGGCTGGGCCAGGTATCGCTCCTTCAGGAGATCGACCAGGCGCACTCCCTCGCACCGCTGGAGCACAACGTCGTCGCGCACCTGCTGATGTTCAACTATCAGGGCGATGGGAATGGCCGACACAACCTGAGCGGTTGGCCAGAACTCGACCACGTCACCGCCGGCCTTTTCATCCTTGGTCTGATCGTCTGCGCGCGCTTCTGGCGACGCCCGAACTACGCGCTGCCGGTCCTCTCCGTCCTGATTATTCTGCTCGGGGGCATCCTGTCCGTCGATTTCGAGGCTCCCCAGTCGATCAGAACGATCGACAACAGCCTCAATAGCGCGATACTCGCGGCCATCCCGATCGCGTTTCTATGGGAGCAGCTCGCCGAGATGAGACTCGGGCGGGTCTCGATCTCCGTGCGTCGTCTGGGCATCACTGGCCTCTCTACCGGCGCGGTCCTGACTATCGGACTGCTCGCCTGGGTTTCTTCGATCAACTTCGAGCGATACTTCGTGATCCAGGCCAGCGACAACGCCTCGTACGCCGTTTACTCGACCGCCCCGACTCTGCTGGCCGAGACGATGAGTCGTCTCGGGCCGGCCTACGACGTTTACATGTCTCAATCGCTCGTCGGCCAGCCTTCGATCAACTTCCTCAGTCCGCTGGTCAAACAGGAGATTTCGTTCGATCCGTCCGCGTCGCTGCCACTGCGGGATCACCAGAACGTCGCCCTGTTCTTCGACGCCGACGACTCCCAGTATTTCGACGTGGTCCGTCGCCTCTATCCCGCGGCTACCTTCGCCGAGTCGCGCGTGACCGCGCGGGCCCCGATCATCCTCTACAGTGCGATCGTCCCCCTCGCCCAGATCGACGCGCTGAAGGGGCTGGATGGCTCCTACGTCCCCGGGCGTACCGCCGACGCCCCGGCGAAGCTACGCCGCGACGACAAAACGATCGACATCGACTGGTCGAGGCAGGCGCCGCTGCCGACCCCGTTCGTCGCGACGTGGAGCGGCGTGCTCCTGGCCCCCGTCTACGGCACCTATCAGCTTCGCCTTGGCGCGGCGTCCGCTGCGATCCTCAAAATCGACCAGCGCGAGGTGCTGAAGGGAGACGCGCAGACGTCGCTGTCCCTGGCGCAGGGACTCCATGCGATCGAGCTCACGGTGCCCGTCGACGGTCCGGGCAGCGTGCAGCTCTGGTGGAAGCAGCCCGGTCGCGACGAGGAGATCGTGCCCGGCGACGATCTTTTCCGGGCGCCGGCCGATAACCGCGGTCTGCTCGGACAGTTCTATCGGAACGTGACGTGGTCGGGCCCGCCGGCGCTGGAGCGCATCGACGTCGGCGTCAATCAGAACTTTCACTTTCTCCCGCTGCCGCAGCCCTTCAGCGTTCAGTGGACGGGAAAGATCGACATCCCGCGGGCAGGACTGTATCGCTTCGAGACGCAATCGATCGACTACTCGTGGCTGTACCTCGACAATCGTCTCGTCGTGGATAACAGCCGGAGCGAGAATCAAAATGTCGTCGGAGCGGTAAACCTCTCCGAGGGCCTTCACGACATCCGGTTGAGCTACCTGGATCGCTCTCAGTTCAGCCACATCGCCGTCTTCTGGCAGCCGCCCGGCGCTCCACGCACGCTGTTGCCCGCCGACCGGCTGTTTCCGCCCCAGGGCGCCTACCCGGAGCGCGCGGGACCGCTTCTCCCCGAGACGCCCATTGCCGTGTCGGCGTCGGAGGCCGCGCCTCCACCGACGCCTCAAGCCAGCTCGCCCGGACCCGCCGTGGGAACACTCCCCGCCGCACCGCTGACCGTGAAGGCCGTGATCGGCTCGCCCGGCAGCGGCGACGGACAACTGTCCGACCCGCGCGGCGTCACCGTCGATGCGCAGGGCAACGTCTACGCGGTCGACACCGGCAATCAGCGCGTCGAGGAGTTCACGTCGGATGGCGCCTGGGTGCGGACCATCGGCGCGAAGGGCGACGGCGAGGGCCAGTTCCAGGAGCCCGTTTCCGCCGTGATCAACCCGAAGGGCCAGCTCGCGGTCCTGGACTCGACCACCGGTTGGATCTCGCGATTCTCGCCGACCGGCGCCTTCCTCGGCCGATTTGGCGGTCCGTCCGCCGGCTTCTACCACCCGCGAGGCATCGCGGTAGACGCTGCCGGCAACTATTATGTCGCCGACACCGGTACCTCCCAGGTGGTCGTGTTCAACCCCGCCGGGGCACTCGTCAAGAAGCTGGGCGGCCCGACCAGGAGCCAGGGGCAGAGCGCGATGCAACCGACCGGCGTCGCGGTCGACTCCCAGGGATTCATCTACGTCGTCGACGCCGCGAACTTTCTACTGATCCGCTACGATCCAACGTTCGCCGAGCAGCAAAGCTGGTCGCTGCCGCGCTTCGACAGTCTCCGGGCCGCGCACGTGACCGTCGGCCCAACGGGTGACGTCTACGTCACCGATCCGGGGAATCATCGGGTCATCCACGTGGATGCGCAGGGGAAGCCGACGGACCAGTTGGGGACCGGCGATCAGCTCACCAGGCCGGTCGGCATCGCCAGCGACGCGAACGGTCGCATCTACGTGGCCGACGCGGACGGCGCGAGAGTCGTCGTGTACGGGCCGTAACTCCTGGCATCACGGCGTGACCGACACCGATGTATCGGCACACGGTCCAGTCGTGCGCCTGCCCGCGTTGATCTGCTCGAGATGATAACGACTGATCACCTCCGGCAGCGTTTTGCGGAACTGCGGAGAGTGCGCGACCTTGCTACGATTCGCGAGGTACCTGACGACGACGTCGAGGGTTGCCAGACCGTAGATCACGCTGTTCCTGAAGTTCACCGACGACGCTTCCTTGAAGTAACGGGTAGGGACCGGTACCTCCGCGATGCGGAACCCAAAGGCCGCCGTCTGGGCGATCACCTCGGTATCGAAGACGAACTTGTCCGAGTTCAACACGAACGGAATCGTCAGCAGGAGGCGGCGACTGTAGGCGCGAAAACCGGTGTGGCACTCGCTGAGGTGCTGCCCGAATGCCAGGTTCTCGACGACCGTCAGGAAGCGGTTTGCCAAGAACTTGTACACTGGCATTCCCCCGGCGAGCGCGTCGCCACTCGCCAGGCGCGAGCCGAGCACCAGGTCCGCCTGGCCGCTCAGGATCGGCGCGATCAGATCGGGGACTCGCCGCGAATCGTACTGGTAGTCCGGATGGAGCATCACGACCACGTCGGCGCCTGCCTTGAGCGCTTCCAGGTAGCAGGTCTTCTGGTTCCCACCGTACCCACGGTTCTGCACGTGGATCACCACGCGGAGTCCGAGCCGACGCGCGATCTCGACCGTCTCATCCTTGCTCACGTCGTCGACCAGGATGATCTGATCGACGACGCCGTTCGGCAGATCCGCGTAGGTCCGCTCGAGCGTTTTCGCGGCGTTGTACGCCGGCATCACCACGACCACGCGGGGCTTGCTTCCCATGCGGCTATTCCCCCAACCTCACGGCAACTTTTGGCCGGATCGACCGCCCAACGTCACTCGTGCTCAGTCACGGAGGAAGTGATGGGCAAGGCATGCTGGAAAACTGGCCCCAGAGGGGCCAGTT
>DATLRG010000581.1:0-4335 GCA_035534795.1 Chloroflexota bacterium | reverse complement strand
CTCGAGGGTGTCTGAAAAGTGACAGTTGGTGGAAGATTTGCTGGGCAAATCTTCCACCAACTGTCACTTTTCAGACACCCTCGAGTGTTCAGTCAAGGAAGGACCGTGACCAGGGCCGACGTAGCCATGCTGCCACGTGTGCTATACTGGCTGGACTTCCGCGCGATGCGCCCGCGTTGGATTGGCTGGCGCCGGGAAGCGTTGGCGGATTTGGTGGCTGGAGATCCTCGGTGAGTCAACCGGCGCGCGCTTTCGTCGCCGCGACGCTATCGTGGCTGTGTCGGCCCGTCACCCACGGCCCGAGAGCGATCGCTCCAGCGCTCGTCGTTCTGCTGGCCGTGATTGGCTGTGCCAGCCAGCCTCCGCCACCGGTCGTCATCAGCTACTCGAGTACGCCGCTGCCGGCGGAAATTGCCATTGCTCCCACGACGCCGACGCCGACTCGCCGACGCCGGCCAACGCGCCTGCCGACGGCAACGCCTTCGAGCGTTCAGAGCCCGTCGGCCCCCACCGTCACCGCCGCTCAGCCGATCCCGGCCGCGGCGACGCTTGCGCCCACCAGCGCATTCGTGACGTCGGCGCCGGCGAGCGTCGTGCCGACACCCGCGGAC
Source organism: Chloroflexota bacterium (assembly GCA_035534795.1). GTDB lineage: Bacteria > Chloroflexota > UBA6077 > FW602-bin22 > CADDYW01 > JAJPKB01. Next base: position 3,724 of record DATLRG010000581.1, on the reverse strand, counting down.
CCGGCCAACCCGGACACGACGCTGCCGACGGACACGGAGGCAGCGGTACCCAGCCCGACCGACAGCTCCACGGCGCCAGTCGACGCGACAGCTACGTCGACCCTGCCGGCAGTGGTGACGGATACGCCTACGCTCTCGCCGTCGGTTGCGCCCTCGCTCTCGCCATCGGCCACGCGGATTGCTTCGTCCGGCTTTCCCGGCGAGGTTTCCGAGGACGCGGGGCTATTTGTTACGTCCAGCAGCCATTCCTCCCGGTACTATTACGCCAAAGCCGACACTGGCTGGCACCGCATTCACGTCGACAACCGGGTCTGGTTCCTCACGGCCGACGCTCTGCTCCGCGTGTTCCCCCATCGGCTGCTCCACGGCGCACCAACGCCGACCCCGTGACGCGTGACGAGCCGTGTGCTGTAGTATGGAGATGATGTTTCCATCCGACGATTACACGCCGTTTGGCTATCTCGCGAACCCGTATCATCGCGCCCGCTCCTGGTCCGACACCGAGGGCGGACTGGTGCGCTCCACCGACGACGCGCTCGGCTTTGGCTGGGTCGAGCCCACCGCGCGACAGGTCGAGAGCGAAGCGGCGATCGTGCTCGTACTCCGTTGGGCCGGGCGGGTGTACCAGCTCAGGGAAGACTTTGCCCGACTCGGCTATCGCTCCCGCCACCACAGCAGCGTGCTCTTCAGCTACGACTGGGAGATGGACCGGCTCGTCGCGCGGCTGAGCGTGGCCCTGGCCGAGCGCGATGCGCTGGTCGCGGAGCTCAGCGTGGAAAACCGGGGCGCGCTCTCGGAGACCGTCGAGGTTTTTCTGCTGGGACGGGTGGGTGGACGCGATGCGCGCTGGACCGGCCGAAGAATTCCGACGGGCTGGGATTTCCGCGACGCCAGGTCGGGCCGCGAGATCGGCTTTGCCGTGACCGGCGCGGACGTGGCGCCGGTTGGGCTCGATCAGGTCGTCGCGGTGGCTCCGGCGATGCTCTCCGATGGGCGGCTCGCCGCCGGCTTTTCCGCCAATCTTGCCTTGAGGCCGGGCGAACGTGGCCTGCTGGGAGCGGGCCTGGCCCGAGGCCCGGCCGCCATTCAGGCCGCTGCCACGGCGGCTGGCCAGGCGGGGGCGGTCTGCGCGGAGAAACGTGCGATCGACGATGCTTTCTACGCACGGGCCGCGCAACCGGTCGGCGACTGGCCGGCAGAGTGGAAGCGCGGCTGGGTCTACGACCTCGAGACGACGCGAGCTTGCATCTTCCCATCTGGCGGCAGCTTCCGCGGGGCCTGGCCTTCCTGGATGATCTCCTGGCCGCGCGTCGTCCTGGCCGAGGGTTCGCTGGATGCGACGCGGTTCAGCTACGCCGCGCCCGATGCGGCCCTCGCGCTGGCCCGGACCCTGCTGGTCGATGCGCCCGCACCAAACGTCCCGTGCATCTTCCAGGGCGGGGAGCCGAACATGGTCGCCAAGGACGGGAGCGTCTGCGGTACGTCGCCCGCCTGGTGCCTACCGTTCTACAATTTCTGGCTGCTCTACTGCCGCACGCTCGATCGCGCCTGGCTAGCCGAGGTTTTCCCGCGCCTGGAAGCCTACCTCGCCTTCTGGCTGAGCGAGCGCACCGACGAGGACGGCTGGATCGTCTACAAGTGTACCTGGGAAGCCGGCGAGGATTGCACGCCGCGACTGGATCCCTCCGGCTCCGGCGACGACGTCGTCTCGCGGTACGTCCGGCCGGTCGAGCTCCAGGCGACCTTCAGCCAATCGGCGGCGATCGTGTCGCGGTTCGCCCGCGAGCTGGGCGACTCGGCCCGCGCGGAGCGTTGGGCGGCCGTCGCCGAGGATTACGCGCGCCGCACCCAGACGCTTTGGGATCCCACGACGGGCCGCTACCGCGACTGGGACAAGCGCACGGGCAGCTTCCTCGCCGCGCCCGGGGATCCGGTCTACTGGAAGACCGACCCGGTGCGCTTTTCGGCGTTGAGCCTGACGCCGATCGTCGCCGGCATCGCCACGCCCGCCCAGCTTGAGCGCCTGCGCGCCGAGATCGCTTTCTACGACGCGCCGCCCTGGTGCCTCTGGCCTTCCTGGAGCTACGTCGTGGCCGAGGCGGCGACGACGGCCGGCTGGTACGACGTTGCCGGCCCGTTTGCCAGCCGCATCGTCGGGCGGGTCTACCACCAGAACGACCGGCGGTCGATCGCCCACGCCGCCCGGCCGACGCCCGGCACCGCTCCGGAGTTCTGGCCACTCGACCTGGCCGACTTCAACGGCTCGGATGGTTACGGCTGGGGAGCGACAACTACCTCGCTCTGGGTCCGCCAGATTTTCGGCTTCCTGGACGGCACCAACCCCTCCGAGTTTTCCTTCACGCTCGCCCCGAGCCTGCCGGCGGACCTGCTCGTGGCCGGTCGGCGCTTCGGCTTCGATCGGCTGCCCTACCGCGGCCGGCGCTTCGACATCTCGTACGAGGTGAACGCCGACGGCATCGAAGCGGTGATTCGCCCGGACCGTCCGTGCAGCCTGACAGCTTTCGACGCGCGGGGTCAGCCGATGAGGGTGCGCCGGGAATCGGGGCGCAACGAGGCGCGGTTCCAAATACGGACAAACGAAGGGCACCGGATCATCTTGAGCGTTTGACGAAACCGCGAGCCGTCCACGACAGAGCGCTGGATCGCGTTTGAGCCCAACGCGTAACTGGTGACGATCCAGAGATCGGGCGGCACCCTGAAGTTCGAGCGGAACGAGACTAGCTCACGACCAACGGGATGCCAACATGGGCCAGCATTGCCGCGAATGGCGACTCCTTGATGGTCAATGGAAGACTAATGAGCTGTCCCATGAGCGCCGATTGGTACGTCGCCATTAGGATCTCCTGCGTTGCCCGGGCCGAGTCCAGGTTCATGAGGTGTGGCGTCCCCTCTTCGAGCGTATCCAGCAGTCGCTCAATGGCGATCTGGATTCCATGCTTTTCCTCGTTGACCTGCGGGACAATCCAGTCGCGTTCTCCTTTCACTCGTGCCCGGAGGCGAACTTCCGATGGCATGAAGTCGTAAACCTCGATCAGTCCTTCGGTGCCGATAATGCGGTTGTAGAAGCCGGCGGCGTGATCGCCGGTTTCGATGTAGCCGCGAACGCCGTTCCGGAAGCCGAATAACGTCATGCATTCGGTCTCGAGCCGGTGATTAAAGTTGATCCGGTCCCAGCGACGATCGACCTGTGCGAAAACCCAGTCAACCGGGTCGTCGTTGTTGAAGAAGCGGAGCATATCGACCCAGTGCGTGCCCCACTGGAAGATATCCCATTTCTCGCAGGCAGCCTCCAGACGCACGACGTCACCGATCGCCCCACTATCGGCAATCTCCTTCGCCTTCACCCATCGATCCATGTAGCGACGTTGATGCCCAACGATGGCGGTAATTCCAGCTTTGTTAGCGAGAGCAACGATTTCATCCGCCTCGCCCAGGCTCATGCAAAGTGGCTTCTCGCAGTATATTGCCATCAGCGGGTACCGCACGACATCGCGAAAAATCGTGAGGTGGGTCTGCGGCCACGTACAAATGCTCACGATGTCGAGCTTTTCGTTCTCGATCATCTGGCCGGAGTCGGCGTATTGGCGGGGAATTTCGAATTCCTTGCAAAAGGGCTCGATCGAGGTAGGGTTGATATCACTGGCCGCGACGAGATCAACCTGTTCGACCTTTCGATAGTTTCGTGCGTGTGCATGGGCGATGC